>JAKBCO010000114.1 GCA_021807785.1 Pseudomonadota bacterium | reverse complement strand
ATCATCCTCCGCCCGACCCGCGTCGTGCCTCCGCGAGGAGATGTCTGCCACCTCGACGCGCGGCGTCGATCGCCCCTCATTTTTCCCCTTGCGCCCCACCCCCAACTCGCCTACATCCCCCCCACGCAGCAACGCACGTGCCTCTGGCCCTTGTGGTTACGCAACGACGTCAAGCGTTCTGGCAACTCGTTTAGGTCGCTGGTTCGTTCGACCGTTTCGTCAACTGTCGCCCGCCGTCTGAACAGGCGGGCGTCTTGCCCCAGGGAGCCCGGCGCGATGACCCCCAAAGTCGCCCGCTATCTGTCGCATATCCACCCGGCCACCCCGTGCCTGGTGCTGGACCTCGACCGCGTGGAGGCGAACTACGCCGCGCTCCGCCGCGCCCTGCCGCTCGCCCGCATCTACTACGCGGTCAAGGCCAACCCCGCCGCCCCCATCCTCGACCGCCTGGTCCGCCTCGGCAGCGCCTTCGACGCCGCCGGCATCGAGGAGGTGGAGGCCTGCCTCGCCGCCGGCGCCGCGCCGGAGGCGATCAGCTTCGGCAACACCATCAAGAAGGCCTCGGCCATCGCCCGCGCCCACGCCGCCGGCGTCTCGCTGTTCGCCTTCGACTCGGACGAGGAACTCGAGAAACTCGCCACCCACGCCCCCGGCGCCCGGGTCTATTGCCGCATCCGCGTCGAAAACCACGGCGCCGACTGGCCGCTCTCGCGCAAGTTCGGCACCACCATCGCCCACGCCGCGCGGCTGATGCGCCGCGCCGGCGCCCTCGGCCTCGACGCCTACGGCCTCTCGTTCCACGTCGGCAGCCAGCAGACCACCACCGAGGCCTATGACCTCGCCATCGCCCGGGTGGCGATGCTGTTCACCGACCTCACCGAATCCGGCATCACCCTGCGCATGATGAATCTCGGCGGCGGATTCCCGACCCGCTACCGCGACCCGGTGCCGGAGATCGACGATTTCGCCGCCGCCATCATGGGCGCCATGACCCGGCATTTCGGCAACGCCCTGCCGGAGATGGTGGTGGAACCCGGCCGCGCCATCGTCGGCGACGCGGGGGTGATCGCCTCCGAGGTGGTGCTGGTCAGCCGTCGCGGCGATGATGCGGTACGCTGGGTCTATCTGGACATCGGCCGCTTCGGCGGGCTGGCCGAGACCGAGGGCGAAGCGATCCGCTACCGCATCGCCACCGCCCATGACGGCGGGCCGACCGGGCCGGTCGCGATCGCCGGCCCCACCTGCGACGGCGCCGACATCATGTACGAGCGCACCGGCTATCACCTGCCGCTGGCGCTCGCCAGCGGGGACCAGGTTCACCTGCTGGCCACCGGCGCCTATGTCACCACCTATGCCAGCCAGGGCTTCAACGGCTTCGCCCCGCTGGCCGAGCATTACGTGTGACCGGGCTGCGTCGGGGCCCCGTCTGATGCCCCGGCTCGCCGGCAACGTGGTCGAGTTCGCGCGCCTGCTGCGCCGCGCCGGGCTGCCGGTGGGGCCCGCCGAAACCCTGGCCGCGACCCGGGCGCTGACGCTGATCGACCTCGGCGACCGCGACCAGGCCCGCACCGCGCTCCGCGCCGCGATGATCCACCGCCACGAACACGCGGAGCTGTTCGACCACGCCTTCGCGCTGTTCTTCCGCGACGCCGCCGCCTCCCGCCAGGCCGCGGCGATGGCGATGCTGGATGCGGCGAAGAAGCCCCGCCCGGAGCCGCCGCCGCCCGGCGCACGGCGCCTCGCCGAGGCCTTCACCCCGCCCCGCCCGCGGCCGCCACGCGACGAACCGCCGCCCGAGCTCGACGCCGTCTTCACCGCGAGCGATCGCGAACGCCTCCAGGCGATGGATTTCGAGGCCATGAGCGCGGCCGAGATCGCCGAGGCGAAGCGCGAGATCCGCCATCTCTCCCTGCCGCTCGACCTGCGCCGCACCCGCCGCGTCCGCCCCGATCCCACCGGGCCGATCGTCGATCTGCGCCGAACGCTCCGCGCCAGCCTGCGCCAGGGCGGGGAGATCTTCGACCTCGCCCGCTCCCGCCGGATCAGCCGCCCGCCGCCGCTGGTGGTGCTGTGCGACATCTCCGGCTCGATGGCCCGCTACGCGCCGATCCTGCTGCATTTCCTGCACGCGCTGGCGAACCATCGGGAGCGGGTGCACGTGTTCCTGTTCGGCACAAGGCTCACCAACATCACCCGCCAGCTGCGGCATCGGGATGCGGAAGTGGCGTTCCAGATGGTGGCGCAGGCGGTGCCGGACTGGTCCGGCGGCACAAGGATCGGCGCGGCGCTGGCCGGGTTCAACCGGCTCTGGGCCCGCCGGGTGCTGGGGCAGGGGGCGGTGGTGCTGCTGATCACCGACGGGCTGGACCGCCCGCGCGAAGGGGAGGGGACCGAGGCGCTGGCGGCGGCGATGGACCGGCTGCACCGGTCCTGCGCGCGGCTGATCTGGCTCAACCCGCTGCTGCGCTGGGCGGGGTTCGAGGCGCGCCCGCAGGGCATCCGCGCCATGCTGCCGCATGTGGATGCGTTCCTGCCGGTGCATAGCCTGGACAGCCTGCGCGGGCTGATCGGCGCGCTGTCCGGGGCGGGCCGGGGTGGAGCGCGCGCGCCCCGCCCCGGCTGATCCGCCTCGGAATGGTCTTGGTTTCGTGCGCAGCCGCCACGCCAACCCTGCGCGCGATGCGGTCGGCCGAAGGGGCCGACCGCATCAGTCGGCCCGCGCCGCCGGGCTGCCGCGCGCGATCGCCAGGTGGATGGTCCGGTCCTTGGCGCTCGACCCCATGGAGGAGCCGACCCAGTAGGACACCACGCTGGTCGCCATCGCCGCCAGGGTGCCCAGCAGCACATTCAGGATGGTGGCGGATCCCGCCGGCATGGCGCGGGTCAGCGCCAGCCACATCACCCCCCCGAAGGTGGCCAGCACCACCACCGAGACCAGCGGCGCGCCCCAGGCGATCGCCGAGCCATCCTTCGCCAGCGCCTCGGTCTGCGCCCGCGCGCCGGCCACATCGGCCAGCTGCGCCTGCAAGGTCGCCAGGTCCTGCTTGTGGCGCTCGGCCTCGGCGTCGGCGGCGATCTGCGCCAGCTTGATGCGCAGCGCCGCCGCCGCCTTGGGGTCCTTCGCGATCGCCGCCATCGCCGCGTCGGCGTCCGACGTCCCGGTCACCGACTGCACGGCGGCGGCGACCGCGCCGGCCGCCTTGCCGCCGGAGGGGCCGAACAGCCAGGTGCCCAGCTGCGGGGCCAGGTCCATCACCAGCCCGCCGATGCCGCCCACGGCGGCGCCGATCGGCCCGCCCACGGCGCCCGCCGCCGCCCCTTTCGCGCCCGCGGCGAGCGCATCCACGATATCGACCATCTTCAATACTCCTGCTTATGATTGACCCATCGTCATCGCCTGCCAGGGCAGGCGCGCGAGGCGCAGCGACCAGCCGGCGCCGAAGCTGCGCCAGGTCGGCAGCCCGGCCATGAACTGCATCCGCAGCGCCATGAAGCCGGCGCAGATGTGCCACCCGCCATCGGCGGCGCCCTGGTGCTGCACCGCGGCCAGGGTCTCCGGGCCGATCTGCCCGTCCGCGTCCACGTCGGCGGCGCGTTGCAGCCAGCGCGCGGCCTGACCGGTGCCGTTGTTCACCGCCGCGTCGAACACCAGCAGCGCGAGCGCCGTCGGCAGCGCGTCGCCCTGGACCCGGTCCCAGTAATCGCGCCGATAGATCGCGCGCGCATCGGCCTCGGTCAGCCCGGCGATGTCGAGCGCGGGGTAGCTCGCCGCACTGATGCCGAAATTGGTGCCGCGCAGCGTGCCCCGGTCCACCGCGCCGCCGGTCCAGTTGCCGGGGTCGCGCGGGTCGTTCTGGTAGCCTTTCTCGGTGCCGAGCACGACGATATCGAAAGCCTGGTCGAATGCGGCCATGGCGAAACCTCTCAAATGGCCCCGCCGGGGCGGGAAGGATAAATTCGGGCGGGCCGACGATAGGCCCGAAATCCTAATATATCGTGAATGCGCGGTGGGCCGGTCAGTCTTCCCCGGGCAGCGGGGCCACCGTGACCCGGCAGGTCCGCACATGCCCGTCGCGCAGCAGGCGGATGTCGATCGCGCTGCCCACCCGTTCCGGCGAAAGGTAGTCGCGCAGCGTGCCGGACCCGGCGATCGCCTTGCCGTCCACCGTGAGCAGGATGTCGCCCATCATGATGCCGGCCTGCGCGCCCGGCCCGCCGGCATACATGCCGATCACCCGGCGCCCCTTGCCGCCGCCCAGCCAGCGGAACCGCCCGCTGCCCTCCACCGGCTGCAAGGACAGGCCGAGCCAGCCGCGCGGCCCGTCCGGCCGCCCGGGCACCATCGCGGTGCCGCCGAACAGCGCGGCGATGGCCGCCGCCGGGGCGATATGCGCGGTGCCGTCGGGGCCGGACAGGGCCAGCCCGAGCAGCCGGCCGGCGGCATCCAGCACCGGCCCGCCGGAGTCCTCGGGGGCGAGCGCGGTATCGAGCGGCGTGGTCACGCGGTTCGAATCGGCGCTGGCCTGGATCATGGCCAGCCGCGCGATCGGCGCCGCCTCGGCGGACGCAGCCAGGATCACCACCAGCGCGCCCGGCGCCGGGATCGCGGCGTGCGACAGCGCGCGCGGCGCCCCGGGGATGGACAGCCGCACCGCGGCGAGGCCCGAGCCGGCGTCGCGCCGTTCGAGCCGGGCCGGGATCACCGCCCCGCCCGGACGGGCGACCGAGCAGGCATCGAAGCTGGGCAAGGCCGCCTCGGCGGTCACCGCGAGTTCCGGCTGCCACAGCAGGGCGCTGCGCTGGTGGTCGGGGCCCAGCCGGATCGCGGCCAGCGCCAGGCTGGCGCGGCCGACCATATCCTTCATCGCGTCGGAAATCTGGGCGAGGGTGCCGGACACCGGCGGAAATTACGGTGCCGCGACGGGTTTGGCAAAGTGATTCGGGGGCGGGCTGGCGGAATTGTGACCGGAAGTTAATCCACGGTGCCGCTCCGCCTGATAAGCTCGCGATCGAGCCGCGGGCGAACCGGTCCGCGTTGCCAACCAACGGCCGGAATCGGCCTGCAAGGGAGTCCTCGTCCATGACCGAACCCACCCCCGGGACCTTCCGTCCCGGCCGCCGTCGCGTGCTGCAAGGCGCCGCGGTCGTTGCCGGCGCGCAACTGGCCGCGCCCTTCCTGATCTCCGCCCGCGGCGAGGTGCCGGTCAAGATCGGCATGGTCGATGAGATGACCGGCCCGGCCTCGATGCTCGGCACCTCCGAACACCAGGGCGCGCTGATGGCGGTGGAGGAGATCAACGCCAAGGGCGGCATCCTGGGACGCAAGGTGGAGCTGCTGCTCGAGGACTCCGCCTCCGACACCGGCGTCGGCGTGCAGAAGGCGATCAAGCTGATCGACCGCGACAAGGTGAACGTGCTGCTGAGCGACCCCAATTCCGGCATCGCCTACGCGCAGACCCAGGTGACCTATCAGAAGGGCGTGCTCAACATCCTGCCGGGCGCGCATACCGACCCGATGACCGGCAAGGCGTGCAAATGGAACGTCTTCCGCATCTGCGGCACCACCAGCATGGATGCCAATTCCATCACCAGCACGTTGGTGCGGAAATTCGGCAAGCGCTGGTTCATGATCACCCCCGACTACGCCTATGGCCACACCCTGCAGGCGGCCTTCATCCGCGATGTGAAGCAACTCGGCGGGACGGTGGAGGCGGTGCTGGTGCCGCAGACGATGCTCGATTTCACCGCCACCCTCATCAAGGCGAAGCTGTTCAAGCCGACCGTGCTCATCAACAACATGTACGGCCAGCCGCAGGTGGACTGCATGAAGCAGTTCCTGCAATTCGGGATGGAAAAATCCATCGCCCTCGGCGGGGCGATCTTCGAGCTCGAGGACGTGGTCGCCACCCCCGCCGCCGCCCAGACCGGCTGGTGGAACATGGAGTGGTGGTGGAACCAGCCCGGGGTGCCGCACGTGGCCGAATTCAACGCCGCGATCCATAAGCGCTTCGGCGTGATGCCCTCGGCGCGGGTCTGGTTCGGCTATGTCGCCGTCCACAGTTTCCGCCTCGCCGCCGAGCACAGCAAAGGCCTCGATGCGCTCAAGATGGCCCGCGCGCTGGAAGGGATGGAGCTGCCGCCGGAGGTGGCGCTGCAGCGCGGCAAGACCTTCTATCGCGCGGCGGATCACCAGCTGATGGCAACCATCTTCGTCGGCGAGATGCATCCGCCGAAGCACGGCAACAAGTGGGATGTGTTCACCGTCCGCAAGGAGGTGCCGGGCGAATCGGTCGCCGCCACGGCGGCCGAGGATGGCTGCCACATGACCTACCCGTCGTGACCGATCCGGCGCCCGCGCGCCCGGTGACGGTGGTCACCGGGTTCCTGGGCGCCGGCAAGACCACGCTGATCGGCCGGGTCCTCCGCGACCCGGCCTTCGCGCGCTGCGCGGTGATCGTCAACGAATTCGGCGAGGTCGGGATCGACCACGCGCTGATCGCCACCGGCACCGAGACCTTGCTGACCCTCGCCAATGGCTGCCTCTGCTGCCGGGTGCAAGGAAGCCTTGCCGACACCATCGCCGGCCTGCCCGAACATGACCGGGTGCTGATCGAAACCTCGGGGCTGGCCGATCCGGGGCCGATCCTGGCGGCGCTGCTCGATCTCGGCCCCTCGCACGCCGCCGGGGCGGTGGTCACCCTGGTCCCGGCGCCGGACGGGGCGGCGCTGCTCGCCCGCCATGTCGAGGCGCGGCGCCAACTGGCGCTGGCGGACCGGATCGTGCTGACCAAGACCGATCTGGCCGCGCCTGGCCCCGCGCTCACCGAGGCCCTGGCCGCGACCTTGGTGCCGGTCACGCTCGCCGGCGCGGCCGATGCCGCCCTGCTGTTCGCCCCGTCGGAGGCGCCACCGCCGGCGGCGCGGTTGGCCGCCCTCGCCCCGTCCGGTCCCGGGCCGTTCGCGCCGCGCGGCCGGCACGGGGCGGGCCTCGGCAGCGCGGTGGTGGCGCGCGCGCGGCCGATCCCCGGCGCCGCCCTCAGCCTGTTCGTGGAGACCCTGATCGCCCAGGCCGGCCCGAAGCTGCTGCGGCTCAAGGGGATCGTCACCCTGGCCGAGGCGCCCGACCGCCCGCTGCTGATCCAGGCGGTCGGCCACCGCGCCGCCCCCGCCGAGCCGCTGCCCGCCCAGCCCCCGGACTGGCCGAAGGGCGCGAGCCGGCTGGTGGTGATCTACCAGGACATGCCGCGCTGGTTCCCCGACCGCCTGCTTTCGGCGCTGGAAGCGGAGGCCGGGGAAGCGTGACATCCGGCCCCGGCTCGGGTTAGGTGGCGGCTCCGCTCGCACCAGGACCAATCCCGCCCCATGGCCAGCAGCAACGACATCCGCGCCGCGTTCCTCGGCTATTTCGCCCGCCACGGGCACGAGCCGGTGGAGAGCTCGCCGCTGGTCCCGCGCAACGATCCGACCCTGCTGTTCACCAACGCGGGGATGGTGCAGTTCAAGAACGTCTTCACCGGCCAGGAGAAGCGGGCGTACAACCGCGCCACCACCGCGCAGAAATGCGTCCGCGCCGGCGGCAAGCACAACGACCTCGACAACGTGGGCTACACCGCCCGGCATCACACCTTCTTCGAGATGCTGGGCAATTTCAGCTTCGGCGACTATTTCAAGGAACAGGCGATCGCCTATGCGTGGGAGCTGGTGACCCGCGACTACGCGCTGCCGAAGGACCGGCTGCTGGTCACCGTCTATGCCGACGATGACGACGCCGCCCGGCACTGGCGCGACGTCGCCGGCCTGCCCGAATCCCGCATCATCCGCATCCCCACCAGCGACAATTTCTGGCGCATGGGCGATACCGGCCCCTGCGGCCCGTGCTCGGAGATTTTCTACGACCATGGCCCCGGCATCGCCGGCGGCCCGCCCGGTTCCGAGGACGCCGACGGCGACCGTTTCATCGAGATCTGGAACCTGGTCTTCATGCAGTTCGAGGAAGGCCCGCCCGGCACCCGCGTGCCGTTGCCGCGCCCGTCCATCGATACCGGCATGGGCCTCGAACGGATCGCCGCCATCCTGCAAGGCAAGCACGACAACTACGACATCGACATTTTCCGGACGCTGATCGAGGCCTCGGCCCAGGCCACCGGCACCGAGCCGGACGGGCCGCACCGGATCAGTCACCGGGTGGTGGCCGACCATCTCCGCTCCACCAGCTTCCTGATCGCCGACGGCGTGCTGCCCTCCAACGAAGGCCGCGGCTACGTCCTGCGCCGGATCATGCGCCGCGCCATGCGCCATATCCACATGATGGGCGCCAAGGACCCGGTGATGTGGCGGCTGGTGCCGGCGCTGGTGCGCCAGATGGGCGCCGCCTATCCCGAACTGCCGCGCGCCGAGGCGCTGATCGGCGAGACCCTGCGCCTCGAGGAGACCCGCTTCAAGGCGATGCTGGATCGCGGCCTGCATCTGCTGGCCGAGGAGACCGCGCGGCTGCCGGAGGGCGGCACCCTGCCCGGCGCGGTGGCGTTCCGCCTCTATGACACGTTCGGCTTTCCGCTCGACCTGACCCAGGACGCGCTGCGCGAGCAGGGCAGGGGGGTCGATCTCGCCGGGTTCGAGGCGGCAATGGCCGAGCAGCGTGCCCGCGCCCGCGCCGCCTGGGCCGGCTCGGGCGAGGCGGCCACCGAGACGGTCTGGTTCGAGCTGCGCGAGCGGATCGGCGCCAGCGAGTTCCTCGGCTACTCCACCGAGACCGCGGAGGGCGAGATCACCGCCCTGGTGGTCGCCGGCGCGCCGGCCGAGGCGGCGCCCGCCGGGGCGGAGGTCGCGGTGGTGCTGAACCAGACCCCGTTCTACGGCGAATCCGGCGGCCAGGTCGGCGATACCGGCGTGATCCTGGGCGCCGACGGGCTGCGCATCGCGGTCACCGATACGGGGCGCAAGCTGGGCGACGTGATCGTCCATCTCGGCCGCGTCACCGAAGGCGCCGCGCGCGTCGGCGCGCCGGTGCGGGCGGAGGTGGATCACGCCCGCCGGAGCGCGATCCGCGCCCATCACTCGGCCACCCATCTGCTGCACGAGGCGCTGCGGCGCGCCCTCGGCACCCATGTCGCGCAGAAGGGCAGCCTCAACGCGCCCGACCGGCTGCGCTTCGACATCTCCCAGCCGCGCCCGATCACCGGGGACGAGCTGGCGGCGGTGGAGGCGGAGGTCAACGCGCGCATCCGCGAGAATGCCGAGGTCGTGACCCGGCTGATGACCCCGGCGGCAGCGGTGGACCTCGGGGCGATGGCCCTGTTCGGGGAAAAATACGGCGAGGAGGTGCGCGTCGTGGCGATGGGCGCGGGCGAGGGCAACCGGGGGGCGTTCTCGATCGAACTCTGCGGCGGCACCCATGTCCGGCGCACCGGCGATATCGGCTATTTCCGCATCGTCTCGGAATCCCCGGTCAGCGCCGGGGTGCGGCGGATCGAGGCGGTGGCCGGCGCGGCGGCCGAGGCGCTGGCGGGGGCCGAATCCCGCCTGCTGCGCGAGGCCGCCGCCAGCTTGCGCGCCAGCCCGGCCGAACTGCCCGAGCGCATCGCCGCCTTGCAGGAAGATCGCCGTAAGCTGGAGCGCCAGGCGGCCGAGTTGCAGAAGAAGCTCGCCACCGGCGGGTCTGCCGCGGCGAGCCTGGAGACGCTGGGCGAGGTGACCCTGGCGGCGCGCAACCTGGGCGAGATCCCGCCCCGCGAGCTCAAGGGCCTCGCCGAGACCATCGGCAAGCAGACCGCGGCCGGGGTGGTGGCGCTGGTCTCCACCGCCGAGGGCAAGGCGAGCATCGTGGTCGCGGTGGCGCCCGCGCTGGCGGCGCGCTTCAGCGCGGTTGATCTCGTGCGCGCGGCGGCGGCGGCGGTGGGCGGCAAGGGGGGCGGCGGACGCCCCGACCTCGCCCAGGCCGGCGGGCCGGATGCGGCGGCGGCGGATGCGGCGCTGGACGCGGTGCGGGCGGCGCTCGCGGGGTAGGCGGCCGGAGCGTCGCTCGCCCCGACCCGGTGGTGGTCCTCGGCCGCCATCGGTGGCCCAGGCATGGTGGTGAGCCGGCCCGCCGTCACAGGGTCCGTCAGGGAATAGCCGAATCGGGTCGAGGTGTGGC
>JAKBCO010000113.1 GCA_021807785.1 Pseudomonadota bacterium | reverse complement strand
GCGGCCGGTCTGGCTGGGGCCCCACCTCAAGCCGCCGGAGTTGCAGCCGATCCCGTATTCGTTCCGAGGGTGAGGGGGGGGGGACACAGACGCCCGTCGGAAACGCACGTCCATAACGTTACGATATAACAACAATAATCAACTTCCCTTTCCCGCCGTTGCCCGGACTCGCCCCAAAGGCGTAAAATCCTCCCCGCATCTGGGAACACAGCATGAACGACCTGTTCGGCGCCCGCAAACCACCCGCCGAAACCTACTCGGCCAAGGACATCGAAGTCCTGGAAGGCCTCGAACCGGTCCGCCGCCGTCCCGGCATGTATATCGGCGGCACCGACGAAGCCGCGCTGCACCACCTCGCCGCCGAACTCCTCGACAATGCCATGGACGAGGCCGTGGCCGGCCACGCCAGCTTCATCGAGCTGATCCTGGAAGCCGACGACTGGCTCTCCGTGCGCGACAACGGCCGCGGCATCCCGGTCGATCCCCATCCGAAATTCCCCGACCGCAGCGCGCTCGAGGTGATCCTCACCACCCTCCACTCCGGCGGGAAATTCGGCGGCAAGGCCTACGCCACCTCCGGCGGGCTGCACGGCGTCGGCAGTTCCGTGGTCAACGCGCTCGCCGAACGCCTCGACGTGGAAGTCGCCCGCGACCGCGTGCTCTGGCGCCAGTCCTACGCCCGCGGCACCCCGCTCGGACCGCTCGCCAATGCCGGCCCGGTGCAGAACCGGCGCGGCACCGTGATCCGCTTCCGCCCCGATCCCGAGATCTTCGGCCGCCAGCATTTCGCCCCCGCCCGGCTCTACCGCCTCTGCCGCTCCAAGGCCTATCTCTTCCGCGGCGTGGAAATCCGCTGGGCCTGCGACCCGGCCCTGCTCCCCCCCGGCGGCGACATCCCCGCCGAGGCGAAGCTGCATTTCCCCGGCGGCCTGCGCGACAGCCTGGAGGAGGACATCGCCGGCGCCGCCCGCGCCCTGCCGCAGATCTGGGCCGGCGAGGCCGCCCTGCCCGGGATGGACGCCGGCCGCCTGGAATGGGCCACCGCCTGGCTCGACGGCGGCGACGGGTTCCTCCACTCCTATTGCAACACCGTCCCCACCCCGGAGGGCGGCACCCACGAGGCCGGCTTCCGCGCCGCGCTACTCAAGGGGCTGCGCGCCTGGGCCGAGCAGCGCGGCAACCGCCGCGGCGCGGTACTGACCGGGGAGGACGTGCTGGGCGCGCTCGCCGCCAAGCTCTCGGTGTTCCTGCGCGAGCCGCAGTTCCAGGGCCAGACCAAGGAAAAACTCACCAACGCCGACGCCGCGCGGCTGGTGGAGACCGCGCTGCGCGACCGGTTCGACCATTTCCTGGCCGGCGATCCGGCGCAGGCCGACACCCTGCTCGCCTTCGTGATCGAGCGCGCGGAAGAGCGGCTGCGGCGCAAGGAAAGCAAGGACACCGCCCGCAAATCGCCCACCCGTCGGCTGCGCCTGCCCGGCAAGCTCACCGACTGCACCCGCGAGAACGCCGCCGAGACCGAGATCTTCCTGGTCGAGGGCGATTCCGCCGGCGGCTCGGCCAAGCAGGCGCGCAACCGGGAAACCCAGGCGGTGCTGCCGCTGCGCGGTAAGATCCTCAACGTCGCCTCCGCCTCGGCCGACAAGCTGCGCGCCAACCAGGAGCTCAAGGACCTGATCGAGGCGCTGGGCTGCGGCGTCGGCGATCGTTTCGACATCGCCCGCCTGCGCTACGGCCGCGTCATCATCATGACCGACGCCGACGTGGACGGGGCGCATATCGCCTCGTTGCTGATGACCTTCTTCTGGCGCGAACTGCCCGAGCTGGTGCGCCGTGGCCACATCTACCTGGCCCGCCCGCCGCTCTACCGCCTGACCCAGGGCGGGCGCAGCGTCTATGCGATGGACGACGCCGACCGCGCGCGCCAGGAGCGCGGCTTCAAGCCAGGCACGAAGATCGAAATCAGCCGCTTCAAGGGCCTGGGCGAGATGCCGCCGGCGCAACTCAAGGAAACCACCATGGACCCGGGAAAGCGCACCCTGCTGCGGGTGGACGCCCCGCCGGAGGCGCGGGCCCGCACCAACGCGGTGGTGGAGCAGCTGATGGGCCGCAAGCCGGAGGAGCGGTTCCGCTTCATCCAGGACCATGCCGCCTCGGTGACCGAGGTGGATGTGTGATCAGCCCGGGGAGGCTGGTGGGCGGCCCTCGCCCCACACCCGGATCGCCTCCGCCGGCAGCAGCGCCGTCACCCCCTCCCCCACCGCGGGCGCCGCCGCCGGTGCCATCACCGCGACCAGGCTCGCCGCACCCACCGCCACGCTGACCACCGCCCGGTCGCTCAGCACATGGCAGGCGCTGACCACCCCCGCCACCCGGTTGTCCCGCCCCGGCGCCGCGGGGCCCGGCGGGACCAGCCGCACCGCCCCGGCCGGCACCCCCCAGCGCAGCGCCGCCCCCGGCAGCGCCGCCGGCGGGCCCGCCAGCCGCAGCACCGCCCCGGCCGCCGGCCATTCCAGCGCATCCGCCGCCCGCAGCCGGCCGGCGAACAGGTTGCGCCAGCCCAGCAGCGCCGCCGCCTCGGGCCCCGCGGGGGCGGCGAACACCGCAGCCGGGGCGCCCTCCTGCACCACCGCCCCGTCATGCAGCACCGCCAGATGGTCGGCCATCGCCGCCAGCGCCGCGTCATGCGTCGCCACCAGGGCCGGCACGCCGGCGGCGCGCAGCCGCGCGATCAGATCGGCGGCAACCGTGCCGGCGGTCAGCGGGTCCAGCGCGGCGGTGGGTTCGTCCAGCAGCAGCACCGCCGGGTGCCGCGCCAGGGCACGCAACAGCGCCACCAGCTGCCGCTGCCCGCCGGACAGCGCCGCCGGCATCCGCTCGGCGAGCTCGGCCAGCCCCAGCCGCTCCAGCGCCGCCAGCGCCGCCGCCCGGCGCGCCCGGCGCGGCCCGTCCAGCGCGAACGCCACGTTGCGCCACACCGGCAGATGCGGAAACAGCCCGGCCCCCTGCGGCAGATACCCCACCGGCCGGCGGTGCGGGGCGAGGCCGCCGAACGGGGTGCCCTCGGCCGGCAGCAGCCCCGCCAGCGCCCGCAACAGCGAGGATTTCCCGGCCCCGGTGGCACCCAGCAGGGCGGTGAACCCGCGCACCTGGAACTGGACCGCGAGCCGCACCGGCCGCGCGAGGCGCAGCGCCACCGCGAGCCCCACCGCCGGCACCGGCGCCGCGTCGGGCAAGGGCGGCGCGGGCACCGGCTCAGGCCGCATGACGCCCCCGCGCCCACAGCCCCAGCGCCAGCGGCAGCGGCAGGCCGATCAGGAAGAACACCCACAGCAGCGGATAGACCGCCGACAGACCGGTATCCTGCAAATCCACCCACAGCCGCACCGGAATCCCCTGCGGGAAATAGGCGATGATCAGCGCCACCCCGAACTCCCCCAGCGCGCGCACCCAGGCCAGCGCCAACCCGGTGGCCAGCCCCAGCCGGGCCAGCGGCAAGGAGACATGCCAGAAGCAGTACCAGGGACCGCGGCCCAGGGTGCGGGCGATGTCCTCGTAGGCGGTCGGCACCGATTCGAAGGCGCTGCGGGCGGCCAGCACGTAATACGGGGCCGAGGCATAGATCTGCGCCAGCAGGAACGCCGCCGGCGTGTTCGAGAGTTCGAGCCCCAGCGCGGCGGCGCCGCGGCCGATGGCGCTGTAGGGACCATAGGCGATCGCCAGCATCAGCCCCATCGCCAGCGGCGGGGTGAGCAGGGTCAGCAGCAGCAGCGCGTCCAGCAGCACCCTGAGCCGCGGCTTCCGGCGCGCCAGCCACCACGCCAGCGGCGTGCCGCCCGCCACCACCACCGCCAGCGCCGCCATCGTGGCGCCGACCGAGGTGCCGACCGCGTCCCAATCCCCCCCCGAGGGCGCCATCCCCCGCCAGTCGGTGGTGAGCGCCAGGCCGAAATAGGGGATCAGCAGGAACCCCAGCGCCAGCAGACCCAGCGGCGCGGCGAGCCGCAGCGGCGAGGCGCCGAGGCGCGCGGCCTCGGCGCCCTCGCCCAGCGCCAGCAGCGGCTCGCTCGCCATCAGGCGCCGAGCACGGGACCCGACGGCGGGCTGTAGCCGAAGCGCGCGAACAGCGCCTTGCCCTTCGGGCTGGTGAGAAAGCCCAGGAAGGCGGCGGCGGCCTTTGGATCGGGCGCGTTGGCGAGGGTCATGGCGTAGAACAGCAGCGGTTGCGGCGCGGCGGTCACCATCCCGTGCGGGCCGGGCACCGCCATGCGGGCGCGGGCATACCATGTGCCGGCCATGGCGGCATCCCCCAGGTTGATTTCGGCCGGCAGAGGAATATATGGAAGGCGCTGGGAATGTACGGCGCTGAGATAGCCGGAGGCGAGGTCGATCTGCCCGGCTTCCAGCCGCGCCAGCAGGGAGGCTTCGGTGAAGATTTCGGCCGGGTTGATCGCCGGGCCCAGCAGCTTCGCCCCCAGACCCGGGGCTTTGTAGAAGAGCTCGGCGAGCTTGATGGTGAACAGGATGTTGCGCCCTTGCGGGTCGGTGCGCGGGTCGGTGCGGCCGAAGCGAAGCCCCGCGGTCAGCAGCGCCGACACCAGCGGCGCCTTGCCCGCGGCCACCGCGGCGAACAGCTTGGCGTGCGGGGAGTTCGGCGAATAGGGCAGGCACATCTGGGTGCTGGCCACCGGCACCGCGGTGGCGGCGAGCCCGGCCTGGTGGACGATGGCGAACGGGCCGGCGGTGATGGGGAGGAAGGTGTTGACCACCATCTGCTTCGCCGCGATCAGCCGGGCCAGCGCGAAGGCGCCGCGGCCGATGCCCTGGAAGCTGAGATGCTCGGCGGCGCCGAAGGCGGGGCCGATGCCCTTGTCCATCAGCGCACCCATCGACCCGGCATAGGCGACGGCGAAGGGCGGGGCGGCGGCGGCGGCGGCCGGCAGGGCGGCGGCCAGCGGCGCGAGCAGGGTGTGGCGACGGGTGAGCATGGGCGGAGCCTCCGGGCGATGGGTCTGACGGACGATATCGCCGGAAGGGAATAACGGCAAGGTGAGGCGGTGCTCAGCCCGGGGCTGGCGTGGAGCCTCGGGTGGCCTTGGCGAGGCTCATCCGCAGGTCATATTCTAGCAGCTCGACCGCGGTGTCGTGACCGTCGGCCGCCGCCCACAGCTTCGGGCCGATCCGGCGGGCGATGATGATGCCGCGCACCGCGCCGGATCGAGCTTTCGTCTTTCGGCACCACCCGAGGTAGCGCGACAGCTGACCGAACACATCGTCATCGGTCTTACCTTTCTTGAGCTCGATGATCGTGTAGGTTCCGTTGCGGTCGCGCGCGAACAGATCGATCCGCCCGACTTCCGTCGCGAGCTGACGGCTGACCAGCGTCATGCCCGGTTCGATCAGCTCCAGATTATGTTCCAGGATATCCTCGACCGTCTTCTCGCTCACCATCATCGACAGGTAGGCGCGCTTATCCGCCTCCGAGTAGCCGGGCATTTCGTCCAGCACCCGGCGCACGAGATCCAGCCGCTCGGTATCGGTGAAATACGAGAGCGCGGTCGCGCGGTCGAGTTGGCGCGCCGGATCGCCGTAGAAGGCCATCCAGTCCTTCTTCGTCTCGAACGGGATGAATTGTCCGTTGGTCTGCGACGCGCGCACGATCCGGTTGGCCTCCGGCAACCGGGCGCGAGGGATGCTGAGTTCGACCTCCCCGCCCGTCGCGGTCTGGGCCAGCACGCCGGAGGCGGTCCAGAACGCAAGCGCGTAGGACGCATCCAGGCGGATGGTGTTGTAGATGGAGCTCCGCCGCCCGCCGGAGCCAGCGTCGATGGCGACCGCATCGAGCGCCCCGAGAATGCGGTCGCGCTGCCGGGGCCCCAGGGCCCGCCAGGATTCGACGCCGTCAATGCTGTCGTCGATATCTCCGAATCCCTGCGCTTTGGCACAGAACAGGATGTATTCCGTTCTGGTCAACGTCTTCGTCTTCAGCAGGACTTCCAGCAGGTAGGGGACCGGCCGAACCTCGATCCGGCGGGTCGCCTTGCCGCCGGCCATCGGGTTCGCGATCTGGTAGCGCATCGCCTGACGCGCCGCGATCGGCGCGGGGTTGGAGGCGGCGATGAACGCCTCGCCTGCCTCGGTCAGGGTGACCGCCTCGGCCTCGTCGATCCAGGCAAGACCCAGGGTGCCGAACACCTGGGCCAGCATCCGCGACATCGGGATTCCCTTGAGGTCGTCGTCCTGGGCGGTGGCCGAGGTCAGGCCGGACTGGGCGAGTCGCGCCAGATACGGACGCTGGGTTTCGCGCCAGGGGCGTCCCTCGAACGGCTTGAGCAAGCGAAGCTGGGACTGGATGGTGCCGAGATCACCGATGCTCTTGCCCTTCGGGACATACCAATAGCCGCCGTCGGCGGTGTAGCGCGCGATCCAGCTCTGCCAGAATCCCGATATCGCCGCCATCGTTTCGCTCCCCCGCCGACAGGCCGGCTATACCAGATCGAGCTGCGCATCCTCGTCCCGCGCGACCCCGCGACCGTAGGTCCGGCGCTTATGCTTGGTCTCGGCGTCACGGCCCTTGCTATCGGCCGTCATGTCGCGCAGCTCATCGGCACCCGGATAACGGGGCCTGCCCACCAGCCACAGCGGCGGCGGTCCGCTCGCCGCGCGCACCCGGTGAGCGGCATAGGTCACGTAGCGCCCAACCAGGTCGATGCCGATCCAGCGACGCCCCATGCGCCGGGCGACGGCGCAGCTGGTGCCGGAACCGACGAACGGGTCGAGCACGACCTCGCCCGGGAAATCTTCCGCCGCGCCATAGGTGTAAAGCCGCATCAGCCGGGCCGGCAGCTTCTCGGGGAACGGCGCCGGATGGTCCTTGTCCCGCTTCACGTCCTCGGGATACATGAACCAGACCTGCTGGGTGAGATCGAGCCATTCCGCCCGCGACAGACGGTTCGCCTCCTTGACCGCGGCATCGAATTTCGGCGGCCGGCCCGGCTTCACATAGACCGAGATCATCTCCACCGTGTTGTTCTCGATGATATTTCCCGGATAGGGGTACGACCCGAACATCATCTTCGAGGTCTGCTTCTGCCACACGAACAACCCGTACCGCTCGAGATCGGTGCGGGATAGGATCATGTGGCCGATATCCCCGGCGATATCCTTCAGATGGCGCGTATGCTGGGGAATAATCTCCTTCGGGATCGGCAGCAGCGGGGCGTTGATGCACAGCTTGCCGTTCGGCCGCAGGACGCGGGCGCATTCGCCCCAAACCCGACCCAGGTCTTCCAGATACGCCGCGTAATCCGGCCAGCGCGGGCCGCCGTCGCCGTCCGGATGGTCGTAGGTGACCGCGGTCCAGTAGGGCGGTGAGGTCACGATCAGATCGACCGCTCCCGACGGCATCCGCGCCATCACTTCGGCCGCGTCGCCCTGGTGGATACGGCCCAGGAACGCGGCGATCCCGGGACCGGAAAGCACCTCGTCCGGCAAAGCGACCTCCGTAGTGGCGATCCGGGGCACCGCGCCCGTCGCCGGCGCTCGGTATAGGACGCCCACGAGGCCCCTCGCAACCGCGCACCCCGCCCCCGCTTGCCGCCCGCGCCCGCTTCGGCCCAGGATACGGCCCTGAGAGGACGCCAGGAAAGGACCACGCCAATGAGCCCCCCGCTGCGCATCGGCGAGCTCGCCATCCACCGCATCGTCGAGATGCAAGTCCCCTTCACCGACCCCTACGAATTCATGCCCGGCCTCACCCCCGGCCAGCTCGAATCGAACCGCGGCTGGATGCAGGACATGGGCGCGCTCGACCCCGCCTCCGGGCGGCTGGTGCTCTGCTTCCAGTCCTACGTCGTGCGCACCCCGAAGCATGTCATCCTGGTGGACAGCTGCGTCGGCAACGACAAGGACCGCGCCGCCCGCCCGGTCTGGCACATGAAGAAGGACGACGCCTGGATGCGCGGCCTGGCCGCGCTTGGCCTCACCGTCGCCGATATCGACATCGTCATGTGTACCCATCTGCATGTCGATCACGTCGGCTGGAACACGCGGCTGGAGAACGGAAGCTGGGTGCCCACCTTCCCGCGCGCGCGCTACCTGTTCTCGAAGCAGGAATACGACTACTGGGCCGCCGAGCACGCCAAGACCCCGATTGCCTGCATCGCCGACAGCGTGCTGCCGATCATCGAGGCCGGGCGCGCCGACCTCGTCACCTCCGACCACGCCATCGATGACGCGGTGCGGCTGATCCCCACCCCCGGCCACACGCCCGATCATTTCGCGGTGGAGCTGGGGCATCGCCGGACCGAGGCGGTGCTGACCGGCGATCTGATCCACTCCCCGCTGCAAGCCCGCTTTCCCGATCTCTGGATGCGCGCCGACACCGACCGCGCCCAGGGCTGCGCCACCCGCCGGAGCTTCCTGGAACGCGCCGCCGATCAGCGGCTGATCTGCTGCACCGCGCATTTCCCGGAGCCGTCGATCACCCGCTTCGCCCGCGACGGCGCCGGCTTCCGCTGCGATCCCGCCTGAGCCCCCCATGCCCGCGCCGGAGCGGCGGATCATCCATGTCGATATGGATGCGTTCTTCGCCTCGGTCGAACAGCGCGACGCCCCCGAGCTGCGCGGCCGGCCGGTGGCGGTGGGCGGGGCGCGGGCGCGCGGGGTGGTGGCGGCTGCCAGCTACGAGGCGCGGCGCTTCGGGGTGCGCTCAGCGATGCCCTCCGTCACCGCCCGGCGGCTCTGCCCGGACCTGATCTTCGTGCCGCCCCGGTTCGACGCCTACCGCGCCGTCTCGGCCGAGATCCACGCCATCTTCGCCCGCTACACCAGGCTGATCCAGCCGCTGTCGCTGGACGAGGCGTATCTGGACGTCACCGCCCCGCTGCGCCCGCTCGGCTCGGCGACCGCCATCGCCGCGGCGATCCGCGCCGAGATCCGCACCGAGACCGGCCTCACCGCCTCGGCCGGCGTCTCCTACAACAAGTTCCTGGCGAAACTCGCCTCCGATCACCGCAAGCCGGACGGGCTGTTCGTCATCACGCCGCGGATGGGGCCCGAGTTCGTGGCCGGGCTGGCGGTGGCGAAGTTCCACGGCATCGGGCCGCGCACGGCCCAGCGGATGGCCGAACTCGGCATCCACACCGGGGCCGATCTGCGGCGATGGGAGCGCGCGGCGCTGATCGCCCGGTTCGGCAAGGCGGGCGGGTTCTACTACGAGCTGGCGCGCGGACAGGACGACCGGCCGGTGAACCCCGACCGCACCCGCAAGTCGCTCGGCGCGGAGCGCACCTTCGAGACCGACCTCGACGCCCTCGGCCCCGCGCTGGCGGCGCTGGCGCCGCTCTCGGCGCGGGTGTTCGCCGCTGCCGCCGCCGCCGGGCACGCGCCGCGCACGGTGACGGTGAAGGTGAAATACGCCGATTTCCGGATCGTCACCCGCAGCCGCAGCTTCGCCGCCCCGATCGGCTCGGCGGCAGCGCTGACGGCGGCGGCCGAGGCGCTGCTGGCGCCGCTGTTCCCGCCGGTCCGCCCGGTGCGGCTGCTGGGGGTGAGCGTGGCCGGGCTGGACGGCGCGCAGGCGGCGCAACTCGGCTTCGGGCTATAGCGACTCCCCGCCCCGCCCCAGAAACCGCGCGAAGGCCGCCAGCGTGGCGTCCGAAACGTGATGCTCGATCCCCTCGGCGTCGAGCTCCGCATCCTCCGCCGCCACCCCCAGCGCGCGCAGCAGATCCACCACCAGCCGGTGGCGGGCGCGCACCTTCCCGGCCAGCACCTCGCCGGCCGGGGTGAGAAACACGCCGCGATACGGCAGCGCCGTCGCCAGCCCGTCCCGCTTGAGCCGCGCGATCGCCTTGGCGGCGGTGGGATGCGACACGCCCAGCCGGCGGGCGATGTCGATCGGCCGCGCCTCGCCGCCGGCGGCCAGCAGGTCGGCGATCAGCTCGACATAGTCCTGTTGCAGCGCGGCGGCGCGCGCGGCACGCGCCTTGCCGAAGCGGCGGGCCTGGATCGGTTCGGCGGGAAGGGCGGGGGGCGCGGACACAGGCCGGCTCTAGCGCGCGGGCGCGCGGCGGGAAAGATGGGGCTGGACCGCGCGCGCGAGGCGCGATCTGATGGCGGATCGGCACCGGAGAGGCGGCGTGCGGGTCCTGGCGATCGGAGCGGTCTGCGACGGCGCCCTGTGGGCGCTGGCCCGCGCGCTGCCGCCCTCGGCGCAGGGGCC
>JAKBCO010000112.1 GCA_021807785.1 Pseudomonadota bacterium | reverse complement strand
GCCGATCCTGGCGCTGCTGCCGCTGATGCGCCGGTCGGAGCAGGCGGCGGTGGACCCGGGGCACGCGGCGATGGACTGATACCAGCCGGTCGAATGGCCGACTCTTCCGGCCATTCGACCGGCTGGTGTTGCGCGCCGGGTTGGCGGGCGGCGGCGCGCGAAACATGGCTCGATACCGGCCGGCGTTGACACATGCTTCATGGGTCAACATCAAGGCCGGCGGGTATGAGCGGCGCGGGTCATTCCACCCCCGCCATCAGCCGCCGCACCGTCCCGAACCCCGCCCGGTGATGCGGCGTTACCCCGAGCCGCAGCAGCGCCGCGCGATGCGCCGCGGTCCCGTAGCCCGCGTTCACCTCCCACCCATAGCCCGGCCAGCGCGCCGCCAGACGCGCCATCGCCCGGTCCCGCGCCAGCTTGGCAATGATCGACGCCGCCGCGATCGACAGCGACCGCCCATCCCCCCCCACCACGCAGCGCACCGGACAGACCAGCGCCGGGGCATGGGTGCCGTCCACCAGCGCCAATTCCGGCGCCGCGCCGAGCCGCGCCACCGCGCGCGCCATCGCCAGCAGGCTGGCGCCCAGAATGTTCAGCCGGGCGATCTCGGCCACCGAGGCCGAACCCAGCGCCATCTCCGCCCCCGCCGCGGCCAGCGCCGCCGCCGCCCGCGCCCGCTGCTCCGGGCTCAACCGCTTCGAATCATCCAGCAGCGCCGCCAGCGCCGGCGGCGGCGGGCGGGGCAGCACCACCGCGGCGGCCAGCACCGGGCCGGCCAGCGGGCCGCGCCCCACTTCGTCCACCCCCGCCACCCGCCCGCCCGCGGCGGCCTCCAGCGTGAAATCCGGCATCCCCCATGCTATGCCCGGCCCAGCCGAGGAGCCACCCATGCTGTCCCGCCTGACCGATGCCGAGCGCAACGCGCTGCCCATCACCCTGCCGCTCTGGACCGCCCACCCGGCCAGCCACGGCCACGCGGAAGCCATCGACCGGCACTTCACCTTCGCCGATTTCTCGGCCGCCTTCGCCTTCATGGTCCGGGTGGCGCTGCTGGCGGAAACCCAGAATCACCATCCCACCTGGTCCAATACCTGGAACAAGGTGACCATCCGCCTGAGCACCCACGACGCCGGCGGCCTGACCACCCGCGACCTCGCCCTGGCCCGGGCGATCGACGGGTTGGTTGGGGGGTGAAGGCCCAGAGGGGCGCTGCCCCTCTGGACACCCCGCCAGGGGACAAGTCCCCGTGCCCACCCCCTCCCGCTCCAAACCCAAACTGTGGGTTCCAAGGGCCGGCCCTTGGCAGGGGGTCCAGGGGGACAGCGTCCCCCTGGCCTTCGGCTCACACCACCCGCCCGGGGAACGGCAGCGCCAGGTCCGGGGCTTCGAACTCCAGCACCCATAGGTCGGGGTCTCGCCGCGTCTGCCGCGCCAGGTAGGCATCGGCGGTGGCCTGATCGACTGCGGCGGGTCCGCTGCCGCGGGTCCAGGCGAGGTCTCCGCTGCTGTCGCGGGTCTGGTCCAGCACCACCAGCCCGGCCCGCCCGCGCAGCACCACCAGGATGCCTCCGGCGCTGTCATCGCCGTGGCGCAGCACCGCGCCCGGGGTTCCCGCCGCATCCCCCATCCGCAGCGCCATCTGCACCCAGAGGCGCGATTTCAGCCGCGGTTCGCTCACAGCGCGGGAGACCAGGCTTCGGGGACGAACGCGTAGCCGGCGCCCGCCGTGACCACATGCCCGAACGCGGGAAAATCGAGATGCATTCCGGCGACGGTGATGCCGTCCGCGGCGGCCTCGGCCATGATCCGGGCCCGGGTCGCGCGCGCGGTTGCGATATCGATATCGAATCCCATCCCCGCCTCGGGGCGGGCGAACTGCACGCCGGGCATGTGGACCACGTCGCCCCAGATCAGCAGCGCTTCGGCGTCCGCGCCGATACGCCAGCCGGTATGCCCCGGGGTGTGGCCGGGCAGCGGGATCGCGGTCACGCCGGGGAGCGGGCTGGCGGAGGCCAGCAGATCGACGCGCCCCGCGTAAGCGGCGAGAGCGGCGCGGGCGAGCGCCAGGAAGGCGCGTTCCTGCTCGCCGATCGCCGCCGCCTCGGTGGCCGGGGCCTGCCAGAACGCGGCCTCGGCTTCGTGCAGGATCAGCCGCGCGCGGGGGAACGCCGCGTGTCCGTCGGCATCGATCAGGCCGCCGGCGTGATCGGGGTGCAGATGGGTCAGCAGCACGGTATCGATGTCGCCCGGCGTTATGCCGAGGGCGGCCAGCCGCGCCGGCAACCCGCCGAGCTCCGGCCCCAGCGCCGCGCCGGCCCCGGCATCCACCAGCGCTAGCCGGCCATCCGCCTGCCAGACCAGGAAGGCGTTCACGGTGATGCGCGGCGGGATGGCGCGCCAGGTCGCGCGGTGCAGCGCCGTGGCCTGCTCGGGCGGGATGCCGGCGAGCCAGGCGAAATCGGCAGTGATGACGCCGTCATTGAGCGCGCTGACCAGCACCGCGCCGACCCGGCGGTGATGGATGCCGGGCGCCTGGGTGGCGGGGCGCGCGATCACGGATGGCCGTCGATCAGGAAGACGTCGGTGCGCGCGGCGCGCTCGCGGATGGATTTGGCGTGCTGGTATTCGGCGGAGTGGTACCAGGCGCGGGCGCGCTCGGGGCTGTCGAACTCCAGCAGCACGATGCGGCGGTCGGGGTGGGTGCCTTCCACCCGCTCGGCGGCGCCGCCGCGGATCAGGTAGCGCCCGCCATGGGCGGCGATGGCGGCGGCGGCGAGCGGGCGATAGGTCTCGAACAGCGCCGGATCGGTGACTTCGACTTCGGCGAGGACATAGCCTTTCATGGTGGCTCCTGTCACACGCAAGCGATGGCGTAGGCGTCGCGCCCGGCTTCCGGCAGCGGGTGGGAGGACCAGTTGGCGCCGCGGTCGCGGGTGGCGAAGACCTCGCCCCCGCGTGCCACCATCGCCACCTGCGCCGGATCGGTGCCGGAGAGCCCGATCCCCATCACCGTCGCCGAGGGCGTCACATGGTCGAAGCGCTGCCAGGTCGCGCCCAGATCCGCGCTCCGCCAGAGCGATCCCGCCTGCGAACGCGCCGCCACGCTGAGCGCGGCATACATCACCCCGGGCTCGGTCGGCGAGACGCGGATGTCGCGCCCATAGGTGTGCGGGGAGAACCTTCCGACCTCGATGTCGGACCAGCTGCCGCCGTGATCGCGGCTGCGGAAGACGCCCATGCGGACGGCCAGGAAAACCGAATCCGGGTCGGCCGGGCTGATGGCGATGGCGTGGCCGTCCAGCATCCCCTCGGTGTCGGTGTCGCTCAGGATGCGGCTTTTCAGGCGCGGCTGATCGGCCAGCCGGATCAGGTCGGCGCTGCAATCGTGCCAGCTCTCGCCGCCATCGGTGGAGCGCATCGCCCCGTTCACTTCCAGGGTGGCGTAGAGCTCGCCGGCGCGCGTGGGGTGGGCGGCGAAGCGCATGACGCGGCAGGGGAAGTCCATCCGCACCCGGTCGGGCATGGCCGGCGGCGGCAGCGGCGCGAACCGCGCCCCGCCGTCAGTGCTGCGATAGACCCCCACCGGGGCGGCGCCGGCATAGACCCGGTCCGGGTCGTGCGGATCGACCAGCAGCGACCACACCTGCGCGCCGGCGGGGAAATCCGCGCGCTCCCAGTGCGCGCCGGCGTCGGTGCTGACATAGGGGCCGTTCTTGGTGCCGGCGAAGACGGTGCCGGGGCGGGTGGGGTGCGGGGTGAGGGCGTGGGTGTCCGCCGCCGTGAGCACATGCTGCCAGTCCCCGCCCGGCATGCGGCGAAAAACCCCGCCCCTGCCGCCAGTCTTGGTCGCGGCGGTGCCGACCAGCAGCGTGGCTTCGGTGGCCATAGTTCCCTCCGGGGCTGTTTGCGGGCAGGCTAGGCGCCAGGGGGCGGGAAGGGAAGCCGGCCCGCCGCAGGAGGAACCGCACCATGCCGAATGTCAGCGCCGAAAAGCTCGAAACCCTGGCCCGCGCCCTGCTGGTGGCCGCCGGCACGCCTTCGGAGGATGCCGCCACCATCGCGCGGCTTTCCATCGCCGCCAACCTGGCCGGCCATGACAGCCACGGTATCATTCTGATCCCGACCTATATCGAGCGGGTGAAGAAGGGCCATATCATCCCGGACGCGAAATGGGAGATCGTGCAGGAGACGCCGACCACGACGGTGGTGGATGGCAACTGGGGCTTCGGTTACGTGGTGACGGAGCGGGCGATGCGCCACACCATCGCCAAGGCGAAGACCCAGAACGTGGCGGCGACCACGGTCTATCGGCAGGGTCATATCGGCCGGCTGGCGTCCTATCCGCTGATGGCGGCGGCGGAAGGCATGATCGCGATGATCACCGCTGATTCGGGGCGCAGTCCGAAGCACGTGGCGCCGTTCGGCGGGGCGAAGGCGCGGCTGGGCACCAACCCGATCTGCTTCGCGGTGCCGTCCGACCTGGAGGGGCCGCTGTTCTTCGACATGGCGACCTCGGCCGCGGCGGCGGGCAAGATCACGGTGGCGCTGGCGCGCGGCAAGGAGGTCCCGGCCGGCTGGCTGATCGACGCCGAGGGACGGCCAACCAACGACCCTGCGCAGCTGCGCAAAGGGGGCGCGCTGCTGCCGCTCGGCGGGTCCGAGGGCTACAAGGGCTATGGCCTCGCGGCGATGGTGGAGATTTTCTCCGGCTTGCTGACCGGACTCGGGTTCGGGATCGACCCGAGCGGGCGACACAATGACGGCTGCTTCATCGCCGTCTTCAACGTCGCCGCGTTCCGCGACCTGCCGACCTTCAGGCGCGAGGTGCGGGATTTCGCGGAGTATCTGAAAGCCACCCCGCCCGGCCAGGGGTTCGACCGGGTGTACTACCCGGGGGAGATCGAGTTCGAGCGCGAGCGCGAGCGCCGCGCGACCGGCATCCCGATCGAGGACGCGACCTGGGCAGCGCTGGGCAAGCTGGCCGGGGAGCTCGGCGTGGCCTCGGCGATGGAGGGGTAGCGATCAGCCGCCGCCGGAGCCGCCCGATCCCTGCTGCGGCACCGCCACGCTGAAGAGCGCGGGGTCGAACCGTCCGCCGGTTTCGATATCGGTCAGGCTGACGGTGGTGCGCTGGTGCTGCGGGTCGAGCACGCTCCATTGCCGCAGGGTGAGCGGATCGGTGGAGAACACCAGGGTCAGGCTGCCTTGTTCCGGCGCGGCGGCGCGGATCAGGGTCAGCGCGATCTCGCCGGGCAGGCGGTGGATCGCGGTGACCTTCACGCTGCCGGAGAAGCGGATTTTTGGGGCCAGGAGGATCCCGAGCGGCGTGCGGTCCAGCGGCACGGTGCTGGTCTGGTCCAGCTGCCGGTCGTGGAACATCACCAGCCCGTCGCCGGCCACCAGCAGATACGGGGTGGGCGGGGCGTAGGCGAAGCGCATGCGTCCGGGGCGATCGACCCAGGCGGTTCCCTCGCTGAGCCGTCCGTCCGGGGCGACTTGCAGGAAATGCGCCTTCAGCGTGTGGATGCCATTGAGATAGGCGGCGATGCGGGCGAGCTCGGCGGCATCCGCCGCGGGGGCGGGGGCGGCGGCGAGCAGGAACGGGGCGGCGAGCAGGAGGCGGCGCGGGATCATGGCCGCGAGGTGGGCCGGGGCGGGGCGGGATGCAAGTGCGCCGGGCGGGGGGCTGGTCTCGATCGGGCGGGCGGCTGGAGCGGCGCGGTTGCGTTACGGCGCGAACAGCACCAGCGGCACCGTCGGGTCGAACCCGGCGAGCCGGCCCATATCGGCGTGATCGGCGCTGATCAGCGCCGCCCCGGCCGCGCGCGCCGACAGAAAGAGCAGCGCGTCATTCAGCAGCCGCCGGCGCCCGTCGGCCCCGGCGGCGCCATGCTGGGTGCGGGCGAGGATGCCGGCGATCATCCCGGCCTCGGTCCAGGCGGCCGGATCGGGGGCGACGATATCGGTCTCCGGCAGGGCGGCGAGCAGGCGGGCGATGGCGGCGCGGTTGCGCGGGGTGGCCGGATGGGCGGGGGCCAGCAAACCGGCGCCGATCGCCATCTCGGCGCAGGCGACCGCGCTGTGGCGCACCGGGCGAGCGTCGATGCAGGCGATGATGGCGGGCGGGAGGCGGTTGCGCAGGCGGGAGATATAGACCGAGGTGTCGAGCATCACCGCCATCCCGGCCGGCAGCGCCTCCGGCGCCAGGCCCACCCCGTGCCGGCGCGGCAGGGTGGCGGGCCAGTCGTCGGGGTTGTGACGGAACGCCCAATCGGCGGCGGTGATGCCGGCGGTGGTGATCGCGGCGGTGGTGATCCCGGGGGCGGTCACAGGCCGGGCTGGAACTCGTCGGTCAGGGTGTCGGCGGTGTCGCGCAGCCAGGTCTTGAAGCGGTCCGGGGCGGCGGCCATCGCCAGGGCGGCGTTGATGACGTCCGACGGATGCGGCAGGCCGAGCCGGTCGGAGGCCGCCGCCAGCACCAGCGGATCCACCCGCACCGAAAGCTTCTGCGAGCGGGCCCCGCTGATGGCGCCGCGGGCGGCGAGTTCCGCCACCGCCCGCCCGAAGGCCGGCACCGGCAAGGCGCCGATCGGCATCGAGCGCGGCACACCGAACGGCACCGACGCCTCCGCGAGGCCGCGGCGGGGGGGCGAGGCGATGGGGAAATCGGTGGGCTCGGTCATGGCGGCCTCCGGGGGTGCAGGACGAATATAAGGGAGAAGGGGGACAAATGCAACCCCTGGTTTAGTTGTCCAGCAGCGCCGCCGCGATCCGCTCCCGCGTCAGCGGCATGCCGCGGATGCGAATCCCCAGCGCATGGCTGACCGCGTTGCCGATCGCCGCCGCGGTCGGTCCGAAGGCGCATTCGCCCACGCCGAGCGAGCGTTCCTCCGGCGCGTCGATGATCTCGCATTGGATTTCCGGCACTTCGGAGAAGCGCAGGATCGGGTAGGCCTCCCAGTCGCGCGAGGCGACGCCGGCGGCGTCGAACCGCACCTGCTCCTTCAGCGTGTAGCTCGCTGCTTGCAGGATGCCGCCCTCGATCTGGTTGCGCGCGCCATCCGGGTTTACCACCAGCCCGGCCTCGGCGGCGCACCAGACCCGGCGCAGGCGGACCTCCTGGTCCACCGCGACCTCCGCCACCACCGCGCAATAGGCCGAGCGGTTCTTGTACTGGGCGAAGCCGATCCCCCAGCCGGTGCCGTCGCCGCCGCGCGGGCGCCCGGCCCAGCCGGCGAGGTCGGCGGCGTGGGCGATCACCCGAGCCGCGCGCGGGTGCCCCTCCAGCAGCGCCAGCCGCCAGGCGACCGGATCGGCCCCGCGGCGGGCGGCGAGTTCGTCGAGGAAGCACTCGATGGCGAACACGTTGGGCAGCGCGCCGAGGCCGCGCAGGGCCGAGGTCCGCATCGGCGTCACCGGCACCAGGTGGTGCAGGATGCGCCGGGCGGGGATGGCGTAGTGCGGGATGCCGTTGCGGGTGCCGCCGCCACCGGCGGCCTCGGTGGGGTCGCGCGGGCGCGGGTCGGGGGCCGGGATCGGCAGCGCCTCATGGGCCAGCATGTTGCCGCCCATGGCCGGGCGCTGGACGTGACTGCCGGACCAGACTTCCTGGGTCCAGTCGATCGGCTTGCCGTCGGCATCCAGCACCGCGCGTATCGTGACCGACATCGCGCTGCCGAGCGGTTCGTAGCCGAACTCCTCCTCCCGCCGCCATTGCAGGCGGATGCAGCGATCGGGGACCTGCTCGGCGATCAGCGCCGCATCCAGCGCCGCGTCGTCGGCCCCGTTATGGCCGTAGCAGCCGGCGCCCATGGCGTGGTGGACGCTGATCGTGCTCTCGGGCCGGCCGAGCACGCGCGCGAGTGCCGCCCGCAGCGGATAGACCCCCTGGCTGTGCGACCAGACCGAGAGATGCCCGCCCCGGCTTTCCGCCAGCGCGCAGGAGGGGGCGATCGAGGCGTGGGCCACATAGGGTCGGGTATAGGTGGCCGAGACCACCTCCCCGGCGACCGTCCTCGGCGGATCGCCCACCGTCTGGTCATTGCTGGGGCGGCCGACCAGCCAGGCGGCCTCGGCCTGTTCGGGGGCGATCTCGCGGACGCCTTCCCAGCGCGCATGGGCGGGTGCGGCGGCGGCGGCGCGCTGCACCGCGGTCTCCTCCGCGCCCACGAAGGCGACGAAATCGCCGCGCCGCAGGATGCGGATCTCGGCGCCGGCGGCGCGGTGGATGGCGGCCTCGTCCAGCGCCGCCAGATGTGCCGCCCGCGCCGGCTGGCGGAGGGTGCGCGCGTGCAGCAGATCGGGGCGGACCAGATCGTGGATGAAGGCGGCGCCGGCGAGCTTGGCCGGCAGGTCGCGCCGGGCGACGCTGGTGCCGACCAGCCGATAGGAGGCGCGCGGCTTGGGCGGGGCGGCGCCGTCGGCGGGGCGGGCCAGATCGACCTCGGGCGCGAGCGACCAGTAATCCTGCCCGGTCGGCCCGCCCTCGCGCAGGAAGGCGCCGTCGCGCACGCTGATCTCGGCGGGCGCGCAGTTCAGGCGCTGGGCCAGGCGGTCGATCATGCGCGCGCGTACCTCGGCCGCGATCAGCCGCAGGCTGGACCCGCCGACCTCGATCGACAGCGAGGAGGTGGTGGCGCCCTCGTCGGGCGCGGCGTCGGTATCGCCCGAGATCATGCGGATGCACCCGAGCGGGAGGTCGAGCTCCTCGGCGGCGATCTGCGCCAGCGCGGTGACGATGCCCTGGCCGATCTCGACCTTGCCCACCGCCAGATGGAGGGTGCGGTCGGGGTCGAAGCGCACCCAGCTTGCCGGGCTCGGGTTGGTGGTGAACGAGAGCGGCAGGGAGGTGGTGGTGCTCATCGCCCGGCTCCTTCGGTCAGCGCGACGGCGGCGCGTTCCACCGCGCGGATGATCCGCCATTGGGTGCCGCAGCGGCAGAGATGCTTATCCAGCGCCGCGATGATCTCCGCCCGGTCCGGGTTGGGGGTGCGGTCCAGCAGCGCCTTGGCGGTGATCTGGATGCCGGACAGGCAATAGCCGCACTGCCCGGCCTGTTCTTCGATGAAGGCGGCGCGGATCGGATGAGTATCGAGCGATTCCACCGTCTCCACCCGCCGCCCGGCGACGGTGCCGAGTTCGCGCGCGCAGGCATAGACCGGCTCGCCATCGACCAGCACCATGCAGGCGCCGCATTGTTCCAGCCCGCAGCCGTAGCGGCTGCCCTTGAGGTCGAGATGGTTCCTGAGCGCGTCGAGCAGCGGCATGGTCGGGTCCAGCGCCAGGGTATGGGCGTGGCCGTTGACGGTGAGGGTGATGCTCATGGGGAAGGTTCCGCCTGCCAGGGAAGGGACCAGAGATCGGGGTTGGCGAGCTTGTCGGCCAGCGTCTCGGCGATGGCGGCGAGCAGCCGCGCGCCCTTCTCGGCGCCGGCGGCCTCCGGGTGGCCGATCACGCCGCTGCCTGAACGGGCGCCGATGGTCCGCCAGCGATACACGCCGGCCGGCAGTTCGGGCGCCTGGTCGGGCGGTTTCGGCGGGATGCGGTCGGTGGCCACGAGGTCGGGGCGCAGCGCGAGCATCATCGAGGTTTCCGCCTCGCAGGCGTGGCTGAGGCCGGACTGGATCTCCAGGATCCCGGCGATCGCCGCCGCCGCGGCATACCAGTAGGTCAGCTGCACGATCGGCGCGCCGAGGCGCGGCGTCAGGTCATCGGTGATGGCGCGCAGCGCGGTCTCGTTGCCGCCATGGGCGTTGAGCAGGACGATGCGGCGGAAGCCGTGGCGGAGGATCGAGCGCACCACCCCCTCCACCAGGGCGGCGAAGGCGGGCGGGTCCAGGGTGATGGTGCCGCCGAAGCTCATGTGATGCTCGGAAAGGCCGGTCCAGAGCACCGGCAGGGTGAGCACCGTGATGCCGCGCGCGTCGAGCCGGGCGGCGGTGCGGCCGGCGATGGCCTCGGCCAGCAGCGTGTCCACCTCCACCGGCAAATGCGGGCCGTGCTGTTCGAGGGCGGCGACGGGGAGGATGACGATCGGGTCCAGCCGGGCGCGGGCGCGCAGCTCATCGGCGCGCAGGCGGCGCCACTCGGTTTCCATGGCCTGGCCTCCCGTCCGGTTCGGCGTGAGTGGGGCATGGAATGGGGCGCGGGGGAAGGGGGGGACGCGATTTGTTCTTGCAAGGGACATGACGTATTATTTATACATCATAGACATAAATATGGCACATACGATGATGTTTCGGTCGCC
>JAKBCO010000111.1 GCA_021807785.1 Pseudomonadota bacterium | reverse complement strand
GGCCGCCGTGGCCAGCAGAAGCTTCCTCATGAATTCCTCCGTTGTGGTTGCCGGCGGATGCCGGCGACTGAGGCTCTGGCCCGGACCCCGGGACCCCCACACCGGACACCCTGCCCCGCTCGGGACAGGTGCGTCGCCCACGGGCGGGCAGCCGAACCGGCGGCCTTATGCCAACCTCGTGCCGCCTGCCGCAACCCGTGAACGCCGCCCGCCATGGCGTTGACGAAACACTGTGGCGCCACGGCCACAGGGGGTCGCAGGCGCGGCCCGGACGCGGCGCCGGAAGCCGCGCCAATCCGCCGATTTCCGCCCCGCCCCCGCCCGCCGGGCCGCGGCCGCTCGGCCGGGGATGCGGCGGTGCAGCATGGGGCGGACGGCCCGCTGCCCCCTCCCGGACCACCTTCCATCTTGCGTGCCGGCCCCGCCCGCGCCACCCATGCCCCGCCGCAACCGGCGGGAGCCGCGCCGATGACCCCCACCCCGTTCATCCTCACCCTCTCCTGCGCCAACCGCCCCGGCATCGTCGCCGCGGTCACCACCGCGCTGTTCGAATCCGGCGGCGACATCCGCGACGCCCGCCAGTTCGACGACCCCGAGACCGGACGCTTCTTCATGCGCGTGGTCTTCGCCGCCCCAATGGCTGATCCAGTGGCTGATCCAGTGGCCGCGCCGGCCGCGCTTTCGGCCGCCCTCGCCCCGGTCGCGTCGCGCTTCGCCATGGATTGGCGGCTGCGTCCGCTGGCGGAACGGCGCCGGGTGATGATCCTGGTCTCCCGCTTCGATCATTGCCTGGTCGATCTGCTCTATCGCTGGCGGATCGGCGAGATCCCGATGACCCTGACCGCCGTCGTCGCCAACCACCCGCGCGAGACCTATGCGCATCTCGATCTGGACGGCGTGCCGTTCCACCATCTGCCGGTGAGCAAGGACACCCGCCCGGCGCAGGAGGCGGCGCTGTCGGCGCTGATCGCGGCAACCGGGACCGAGCTGGTGGTGCTGGCGCGCTACATGCAGGTGCTGTCCCCGGCGCTGGCGGCGCGGCTGGCCGGGCGCTGCATCAACATCCACCACTCGTTCCTGCCCGGCTTCAAGGGCGCGCGGCCCTATCATCAGGCCCATGCGCGCGGGGTGAAGCTGATCGGCGCCACCGCGCATCTGGTGACCGACGCGCTGGACGAAGGCCCGATCATCGAACAGGACGTGGAACGCATCAGCCATCACGACACGCCCGACGACCTGGTGCGCAAGGGCCGCGACATCGAACGCCGGGTGCTGGCCCGCGCGCTGCGCTATTTCCTGGAGGACCGGGTGATCGTGAACGGGGCGAAGACGGTGGTGTTCGTGGACTGACCGGCCGGCGCGATGCCGGGGCGGCGCCGGTGCGTGGATGGCCGGCTCAAGGCCGGCCATGACGGGGCGGAACGTGATCCTGGGTCAGCCGCGCGCCCAGGCGATCGCCGTCAGCGCCAGCGCGTCGATGGAATCCACCAGGGGCACGCCGATCTCCGCCGCCGGACCCGCCGCCATCGCCAGCGGGATCTCGGTGCAACCCAGCACCACCGCCCGCGCCCCACGGCGAACCAGCCCGCGCGCGGCCTCGGCCAGCGGCGCGAAGGCGGCGTCCGGCCGGTTCGCCTTCACCAGCGCGATCGCCGGGCTGACCAGCCGGTCCATCTCCTCGGGCGGCGGGGTCAGGCAGTCCCAGCCGCGCGGCTCCAGCCGGTCCTGGTAGAGCCGCATCCGCAACGTCGCCGCGGTGCCCATGAGGCCCACCGGACCGGGCGGGATGCCGGCGTGGACCATCGCGTCCATGGTCGCGTCCACGATGTGCAGCACCGGGCCGGGGGCGGCGGCCGCCATCTCCGGGTACCATTCATGGGCAGTGTTGCAGGCCACCGCGATCGCCCCGCAGCCGGCGGCCGCCAGCCCGGCGATGCCGCGCAGCAGCCACGGCAGCGGGTCGGCCCCCGCCCCCGGGACGCCCCGCCCGCGCGTGCGGTCCGGCACCCGCGGGTCGGACCAGAGCACGGCGGGGATGTGGTCGGCATCGCGCGCGGCCGGGGTCAGCAGGGTCAGGCGCAGCATGAACTGCGCCCCGGCGAGCGGCCCCATCCCGCCCAGCACGCCCAGGATGCGATCGGTCATATACCCGTCTTCCTGCGGAAGACGGGTATCGTCTTGTTTTGCGCGCAGCCGCCACGCCAACCCTGCGCGCGGCATCCCCGGATTCCTTCGGAATCCGAGTATACCAGCCGCCATGGTTGTTGACCCATGAAGAATGGGTCAACGGCGGCTGGTATCGAGTCTTTTCCCGCGCGCCGCCGCTCGCCAACCCGGCGCGCATACCGTCCGGCCGAATAGCCGCACAGGTTGACGATTCGGCCGGACGGTAACATCGCTCAATCCGCCAGCAGCACCACCGCCTCGATCTCGACGGCGATGTTGCGCGGCAGGCTGCCCATGCCCACCGCCGAACGGGCCGGCCGGCCGGCCTCGCCGAAGATCGCCACGAACAGATCGGTGCAGCCGTCGATCACTTTCGGATGCTCGCCGAAGCCGGGCACCGCGTTCACCATGCCGAACACTTTCAGGATCGTATCGACCGCGTCCAGCGTGCCGGCGCAGGCGCGGATGTTGGTGAGCAGGTTGAGGCCGCATTGGCGCGCCGCCTCGATCCCCTGGCCCAGCGACAGCTCGGCGCCCACCTGCCCGGCGATCATTCCGCCATCGGCCAGCCGTGGCCCGACGCCCGAGAGGAACAGCAGATTGCCGGCGCGGCGGAACGGCACATAGGTGCCGAGCGGCGCCGGCGGCGGCGGCAGGGTCAGGCCGAGCGCGCGGACGCGGGCTTCAGGCGTGGGCATCGGTGGCTCCTTTCACCCGGGGAACGGTGACGCCGATCATGTCGCCCTCGCGCACCAGGGCGGCGAGTTCGGCTTCCGACCAGCCCGCGGTGCCTTCGGGGCGCAGCGGCAGCACCATCCAGCGATAGTCGGCGGTGGAATCGACCACCCGGATGCGCGTGGTCTGTGGCAGCACGGTGCCCCATTCGGCGATCAGCCCGCGCGGATCGCGCACCGCGCGGGCGCGATAGCCGGCGGATTTGTACCAGAACGGCGGGTAGCCCAGCACCGCGCGCGGGTAGCAGCTGCAAAGGGTGCAGACCACCAGGTGATGCAGCGTGGCGGTGTTCTCCAGCACGCCGAGCGGCGGGGCGCCGCGCATCGGGATGCCCAGCGCCTCCACCGTGGCGGTGCCGTCGGCCAGCAGCCGGGCGCGGAACGGGGGATCGGTCCAGGCGCGGGCGACGATCGCCGCCCCCCTTGCCGGGCTGGCGCGCTCGGTCTCCGCGAGGCGGGCTTCGATCTCGGCGGGGCTGGCGAGGCCCTTGGCCGCCAGGATCGGGCGAAGTGCTGCCAGCAGCGCCGCGCCATCGGTTTGCAGGAGGTCGCTCATGACGCCGGCTCCAGCCAGTGTTCGAAGATCTCCACCATGACCTCGTCGCCGGGGCGGCCGTCGGGCCAGAGCGACGGCTGGGGAAACAGCACGTGATAGAGGGCGCGGCGCGCGGCGGGGCGGGCGAAGGCCAGCGCCTCCGGGTCGGGGAAGGCGCCGAGGGCGCGCACCACCTGGCCGACATGGCCGCGCAGGTAGTGCGGGGTGCGGATGTGGCAGGGGCCGCTTGTCTCCGGCCAGTCGTCCTTCACCCGCACCATCGCGCCGGGAGGGTGGATCATGCGCCCTGCTCCAGCGCGGCGCGGAGTTCGGCTTCGGTGATCAGGCCCTTGCGGAGCAGCGTGTCGGTGATGGAACGGATCCAGCGCTGGTAGTAGCCGAGGGCATGATAGTCGGCCTCCGGAATCGCCTCGATGCCGCGGCGCAGCTCGTCCACCGTCATGATGCCCTTGAGGCCGAGCACCTGGCGCAGCGCGTCCACCTCCTTGTCGAAATCGGTCAGGCTGTGCGGGGCGGGATCGACCGGTTCGCAGGCGTAGCGGGGGATGCCGCCCAGGTCGTGATGCGCGCGGGGAGGATCGGGTTCCATCGCCGCAGCGTAGCAGCGCGGCGCGGGGCGGCCAAATCCGCTGAGTGTCAGTTTGGAAGGCGGCGGCGGCCCGCACCCCCGCCGGGCCACCCAACGTCAGTATATTGGCATTGGATCGCCGGGCGGGGGTGCGGGCCGGCGCCGCCTTCCAAACTGAGATACTCCCTCGCGGCACACGCCGAGCCGGGCGGAGGCGCCGCGCAGCACCGCCTCGGCCGGCAGGCGCAGGCCGTGGAACAGCGCCAGCACCACCGCCAGGGTCACCGCCAGCCAGCGCAGCCGCAGCCCTTGCGGGCGCGGGCCGGCGAGGCGCGCCAGCGCCAGCGCGCCCCCCAGCCCGGCGGCGGCGCCGGCGGCGACTTCCGCCGGGCCGTGCGCGCCGAGCGCGAGGCGGGTGGCGCCGATCAGCGCCGCGCCGGCCAGTGACGCGGCGGCAACGCGCGCGCCGCGCCAGCCGGCCAGCACCGCGAGCCCGCCCGCGACCACGCCGGCCGCCGCGGTGTGGCCGCTCGGGCTCCGCAACCCCGCCGGGCCGCAGGACAGCAGCAGCAGCTTCGCCAGCCCCACCGCGAGCAAGGTGCCGCCCACCGCCACCAGCCAGGCCAGCGCCCCGCGCCGCCAGCCCAGCGCGGCCAGCGCTGCGGCCAGCGCCAGCCATAGCGGCAGCACCACCGCCTGGTCGGCGAAATCGGTGGCGAACATCATCGCGGCGGCGGCGGCGCCAGCAGGGCGCCGGGGTACTGGCGCAGGGTCTCGGTGATGGCGCGCAGGTTGCGCGCGGCGGCGGCCAGATCGCGCAGGATCGGGTTCAGCCTGGCGTTGAGTCCGGCTGTCTCCTCGGTGGTGGCCGATTGCACGCTGGCGGCCAGCCGCGAGAGCTGTCCGGCCAGCGCCACCAGCTGCGCCGAGGCCTGGGCGCCGTTGGCGAGCGTCCGCCCCAGCGCCGGGGAGCGCGCGAGCGCGGTGAGCGCCGCCGCGGTGCCGCGCAGCGCCGCCGCCGTGGCCGGCAGATCGGCCGCCCGGAGCTGGCCGCGGGCGGTCACCAGCAGCGCATCGGCATCGGCCAGCGTGCGATGGACATCGCCGCTGGTGAGGTCGGTCTGCAAGGTGGCAACCAGCCGTTGGATGGAGCTGGCGAGCCCGTCGAGATCGATGCGGTCGATCTTGGCCAGCAGCGCCTGCGCCGCGTCCTGCACCTGGGTGAAGGTGCTGGGCACCGAGGGGATCACCGGGTCGCGCGGCGTCCAGGGCGGCGGGCTCCAGGGATAGGCGCGGGGATCGACGAAATCGAGTTCGATGTAGCCGACCCCGGTCAGCACCTGCGAGACGATGCGCGCGCGCAGGCCGAGCCCGATCGCCTTCCCGAGGCTGGGCACCACCCCCATCTTGGCGGTATCGACCAGATAGCGCACGAAGACCTGCCGATAGACGCTGCGGTCCAGGTCCGCCGCCTTGCCGCCATATTCGGCGCTGACCAGCCCGACCGCGGTGACCCGGCCCACGGTGACGCCGCGGTATTTCACCGGCGCGCCGACATCGAGACCCTGGACCGATTCGTGGAAATAGCTTTCCAGGACCTCGCCGTGGCGGAACCGCTCGCCGCCCAGGTACCACAGGATCCCCACCAGCAGCCCGAGGCCCAGCACCACCAGCGCGCCGGTGCGCAGGAAGCCGCCCTGCCCGCCCATCAGGCCGCCTCCGCCGCCAGCGGCGTGCGATCGAAGAAGGCGCGCACCACGGGATGGCGGCTCTCGGCTTTCAGCACGCGCGGCGGGCCGGCGGCGATCACGCCGCCCGCATCCGGCCAGGCGTTGCGGTCCAGCATCAGGCAGGCATCGCCGATCGCCAGGATCGAGGCGAGCTCGTGGGTGACCACGACGAAGCTGGTGCCGCGCCGGTCGCGCAGCGTCAGGATCAGCCGGTCGAGCTCGGCCGCGGTGATCGGGTCGAGGCCGGCCGAGGGTTCGTCGAGGAACAGCAGCGGCGGGTCCAGCGCCAGGGCACGGGCGATGGCGGCGCGCTTGGCCATGCCGCCCGAGATCTCGGCGGGCAGCCGGCCGGCGGCGTCGGCGAGCCCCACCTCCGCCAGCTTGGCGCTGGCGCGGGCGGCGCGGTCCGGGCGCGGCAGATCGGTGAACATCTCGAGCGGCAGCATGACATTGCCGAGCAGATCGAGCGAGCCGAACAGCGCGCCCGACTGGAACATCACCCCGAAGCGCCGCCGCGCCGCCGCCAGCGCGGGGCCCGCGCCGGGGCCGGTGATGCGGGCGCCGGCGATCGCGATCTCCCCTTCGGTGGGGGGGAGGAGGCCCACCAGCTGGCGCATCAGGGTGGATTTGCCGCAGCCCGAGCCGCCCAGCAGCACGAACACCTGTCCGGCCGCGACGGTGAAGGAGACGTCGCGGAAGATGGTGCGGTCACCGAAGCGTTGCGCAAGCCCGCTGGCTTCGATGATCGGCATCACCAGCCCAGCCGGTAGAAGAGCATGGCGAAGGCCCCGTCCAGCAGGATGGTGGCGACGATGCCGCCCACCACCGCCGCGGTGGCGGCGAGCCCCACCGCGCGCGGGCCGTTGCCGGTGGCGAGGCCGGCGCGGCAGCCGATCGCCGCCACCACCGCGCCGAACACCGCCGCCTTGGCCAGCCCGCCGGCGAGGTCCGCCGCCGAGGCCGCCTGCTGCACCTGCGCCTGGATCGCCGGCTCCGAATAGCCGAATCCCACCATCACCAGGGTCATGCCGATCAGCCCGGCCGCATCCATCATCAGGGTCAGCACCGGGGTGACCAGCAGGGTCGCCGCCATGCGCGGCAGCACCAGCAGGGTGACCGGATCGAGGCCCATCACCTCGAGCGCGTCGAGTTCCTGGTTCACCTTCATGGTGCCGAGCTCGGCGGCGAAGGCCGAGCCGGTGCGCCCGGACAGGATCACCGCCGAGAGCAGCGGGCCGAGCTCGCGCAGCAGGCTGACCGAGACCAGGTTGGCGACGAAGATATCGGCGCCGAAGCGGCGCATCGGGATCGCCGACTGGAAGGCCAGGATCAGGCCGATCAGCGCCCCCAGCAGCAGCACCAGCGGCAGGGCGCGGAAGCCGGCCTGCTCGGCCTCGCGGGCCACATCGGACAGGCGGAACTGGCGGCGGTTGGCGGGCAGGCGCACCAGCGCGGTCACCAGCGCGCCGATGAAGACGAGGCCGCCGGTGGCGGCGGCGAAGGCGGCGGCGAGGCGGGGGCTAATGCGCCGCCCAGGCATCGAACCGCTGCCGCAACGCCACCAGCCGCGCCGCCCAGAACCCATCGTCGAAGGCGACCCCCTTGGCCAGGTTGGCCGGCGCGGTGGAGGACAGCGCCGCCGCCCCCGCCGCCAGCCCGCCATTGGCCCCGCGCGCCAGCCCGCCGATGCCGAACCGCTCGGCCATGCGCGCCTCGATCGCCGGGGTGCCGATGAAGTAGAGGAATTGCAGCGCCGCCGCCCGGTTGGGCCCGCCGCGCGCCACCGCCCAGCTTTGCAGCTGGTGGATGTTGCCCTCCCAGCGGAAGGCGAAAGCGCGGTGCGCGTCGTGGTCGGCGGCGACGATCGCCTCGCTGGGCGCGCTGGTCATCAGCACCGCGCCGGAGGTCAGCAGCCGGGCCGCGTCGGGCGGGGTTTTCCACCACACCAGGTAGGGGCGCAGCTGATCGAGGCGGCGGAAGGCACGGTCGATCCCGTCGGTGGTGGCGAGGACCTTGTACACCGCCGCCGGCGCCACCCCGTCGGCCATCAGGGCGATTTCCAGGTTGCCGCGCACGCCCTGGCGCAGGCCGCGCTTGCCGGGGGCGCGGGCGATGTCCCAGAACGCCGCCCAGTCCGGCTTGCCCGGGTATTTGTCCTTGTCCCAGGCCAGCACGATGGCCTGCCAGGTGGCGCCGATGCCGCAGGGGGAGAGCGCGGCCGGCTGGTAATGCGCCGCCCCGCCGATGGCGGCGGGGTTCAGCTTGGCGAACAGGTTGGCCTTGCAGCCGGCGGCGAGGTCGAGCCCGTTCACCTCCACCAGATCCCAGGCGGGGTTCTTGCCGGTGAGGCCGGTGGTCAGCGCGGGCATTCCGTCCGGGCGGGTCTGCACCAGCACGCGGATGCCGGTGGCGGCCTGGAACGGGGCGGCGAAGAGTTCGCGCACGGCTTGCTGGCGGGCGGCGGAGGCGACGGCGATGGTGAGTTCGCGCGGCCCGGGGCGCGGCAGCGCGGGGGCGGCGAGGGTGGCGAGGAGGAGGCGGCGGGGGAGCGCTGGGGGCGGCATCGGGGGCGGAGGTTAGGCCGGGGCGGGGGGTGGGGCAACGCGGGGGGAGGAAGGAGCGGTGGGCTCGTAGACTCTCGCAAAATAGATACCCCGAGCCAGTTGCTGTGTTGGCGAGCGCTCGCTGTTGACTCGATGTTCATACACGAAGATTCCGAATTCTCGGAGCCGCTCGCGCTGTGCTAGAATCAGTAGCGATTCTGGCGGTCTGCGACCGAGAGTCTCCTGAATTGAGGCCGGGTCCGTTTGGTAATGGACCGAGGGAAGGGATTGGTATGCCACATTGGGCTGCGATGCTGCTTATAGCGATTTGGACAGGGCAGGTCAGTCGGTGGCTACTGCCGATAGGGTTGGCGCTGCTTACTTATCTGGTTTTTCGTTGGGCCGAGGAGCAACTATCTGCACGATTCCGCCAGGAATGCACGGACTTCCTAAAATCGCAAGGGTACCACGGCTATATTGGCGTGCTACCTGAGATTTCTGCCCGCGCCATAGGACATTATTTCGGCCCTAAACACGCGTCATGGAGATGCTTTTGGAAATCTGGGCAATTCTCGTCTTTTGCCCTTGCCGCTACCTTTGGCGTTACATTCGTCTTCAACCCGAAAGCCACCGTCGGATTCTTCGATGGGCTGTTTGCGCTCGGACCGAGGGGGCCGGTTATAGCTCTTGGAGCCTGGATCATCGCCTGTGTAATCCCTGATTACCTGATGCTCGGGAAATCCCGATTTGTCATATGGGTGCTCCAGAGGGCAGATCTGTCCGTCGGAACTCTAGTGTTGATCGGAGCTATGGATTTCTTAGCCGCGAATTGGATGTTCCTAAGTGCGTTCGTGTCTGTTCAAGTGGTCGGGCTTGAGTGGTACATGTGGGTTACAGGAAAACTATCGCAAGGATCGAACTTCTCCATCGTATTGCTGGGAGGGGTCGGCGCTTTCTTCATCTTCCTCTTGATAGAGGCCGCTCTTCTCGGTCCGGATGGAGTGTTGTATTTTACAATTCCTCTGGCGAATTTCTTTTGGGCGAGCATGGTCCCCTCCGTTTGGTTATGGTTGTTCATTGGTTCTTCGGTCGCAACTCGGTTCATCATTAGGCACAGGCGGGGATTCGATCTTCTATTTCATATCCTCGACATCGATAATCATCCTGTGAGGTCGATCGGGACTGTAGCCAGTATTGCCGTGGTATTGATTGCGATCATCGTCGTATTCTTCGTTACGCTGATTGGGTTATAGGAAGATCGGTCGACAAACTGAGGAAAGACCCGTGCCGGGGCGTATGGGTGAGGTAAAGCCGACGATAAGGGGGGCAACGCGCGCGCCGCTCAGATGAGGTTCGCCAATGCGAGCGCCTTGTAGCGACCGGACAGGGTGCGCGCGCCGGTCTGGAGGCGGTCGCGGATTCGCTGAATGGCGGCGGGGGCCAGGGGGCCCCGATCCTGTGCTTTCAGGACGTCCTCCGCGGAAAAGGTCTTCGGCCCCGACAGGTCGATATAGCTGTCGTGCGTGAGCGCGCTCGCCAACTCGGATTGGTGGATGATCTCCTGCGCGTCGGCGATCATCCGGGGACGTGAATTGACGAAGAAGAACAGCCGATCGGTTTCACAGAAGCAAAGGCAGATCTTGTCGTGCGGCGGCCGGATATAGTTCCAATATATGACATAGACATTCCCGCGCACGAGCATTCAGAGAACACCGAAATGGGCAAATTCCCTCGCTTGCTCGATGATTTCCTCCCGGAGCGGGTTGTCCTGATCGATGAAATCCTCGTAGTCCATGGCCCCGTTGGCCGGCGCGGCGAGCCACGCCCGTTCCAGATGGGTCCATCGGGACAGCGTCCCGAAGTTCACGTCCCGGCATTTGCGGATGGCGGCGCGGAGGCATTCGAGATCGGAGTCCGAGAATACATCCATCCTGGGCGCGCGCTTGGCCT
>JAKBCO010000110.1:2333-10262 GCA_021807785.1 Pseudomonadota bacterium | reverse complement strand
CAGACGACGCTATAATCGGCAATCGGAAATCTGGTACGAATGTCTCCTTCGGAGTCGTAAGCCGAAAGTCCGATAGCCCCACGAACCACGGAAGCCTCCTCCCGCGTACCGTGGGGCTGGGCCGAGGCTCACTCGTCCACCGGCGGCGTCGTGATGACCAGGAACACCAGATCCCGCAGCCCGGTGTTATACAGCGCGTGCTCCACCCCGGGCGGGATATGGACCACATCCTGCGCCCGCACCACGCGCCGCTCCCCGTCGAGCTCCATCAACCCCTCGCCGTCGAGGACGTGATAGATCTGCTCCTGCACCTTATGCCGGTGCGGCGCCACATATCCCTTCGGCTGGTAGGAGGAGATCCGGTGGTCGAACCGCGCCGTCCCCGCCGTCGCCGGCGTCACCAGCATCTTCGAATGCGCGTCGTAATGCGCCGGCGGCGTCTCCCACAGCACTTCGGCGATGTTGCGGATGCTGGCCCCGTTGCGTTCATACATCGGTTCGCTCCCTCACAAGGACAGCCCGGCGGCGGCCAGCGCCTTCAGGAAATTCGGCTCCGGCTGCGGCAACGGCGGCAGCGCCCAGCTGCCGGTGCCGATCGGGCGGATGTCGCGCTCCACCGGCACTTCCAGCAGATACGGCCGGTTGGCGGCAATCGCGGTGGCGATCGCGTCCTCGAGCTCCGAGACATGCGCGACGGTGTGCGAGGCCACGCCGAAGGATTTCGCCAGCAGGGCGAAATCGGGCGAATAGAGTTCCCGCGACGCATCGTTCTGGAAGCTGGTCGCCAGTTCGCGGGCTCCGAACATCCCGTGCTGGATGTCGCGGATCGAACAGAAGCCGCGATTGTTCCACACCACCCAGACCACCGGAATATCGTATTCCACCGCCGTCGCCAGCGCATGCGGGGTCATCAGGAACGAGCCGTCGCCGGCCACCGCCACGCAGGGCCGGTCCGGCGCGGCCAGCTTCGCCCCCAGAATCCCCGAGGTCGCGAACCCCATCGCCGCGAAGCCCCAGCTATGGATCAGCTGGCGCGGACGCAGCGCGTCGAACAGCTGGATGATCCAGTTGTGATGCACGCCGACGTCGGAGGCGACGATGGCGTTCTCCGGCACCGCGCGTGACAGCGCGCGCATCAGCCGCTCCGGGCGCAACGGCATCGCCTCCGACGCCGCCAGCCCGTCCTGGTAGCGGCGCCAGACCTCGCGGCCATGGCGCAGCCGGCCCAGCCAGGCCTCGCGCGGTCGGGACGCGGCCGGCTGCGCCAGCATCGCCGCCAGCGAGGCCCGCACATCGCCCAGGATCGGCAGTTCGGCCGGATAGTTCCGTCCCAGCTCGGCCGGATCGATATCGATCTGGATCAGCCGCGACGGCGGGATCGACAGCGTATAGCCGTCCAGCCAGGCCGAGGTGGCGCGGTCGTCGAACGTGAATCCCAAAGCCAGGATCACGTCGGCGTTCTTGGTCGCGTCGTTGGCGGCATAGGTGCCGTTGCGGCCGATCGAACCGAACGCCAGGTCATGGCGTTCGTTGATCGCGCCCTTGCCGTTCGGGCTGGTGACCACGGGAATGCCCATCGCCTCGGCGAACCGGGTGAGCTCGGCCGAAGCCTTGCCGATCAGCACCCCCTGGCCGGCGATGATCACCGGCCGCTCCGCCGCCGCCAGCATCGCCACCGCGGCGGCCAGCGCGTCGGGATTGCCCGGCGCGTCGGAGCGGATCGGCGCCGAGGCGACCGGGACCTCGACCTCCGCCTCCTCGACGAAGACGTCGAGCGGGACGTCGAGATTGACGGGCCCCGGGCGGCCGGACATCATCAGCTCCCAGCCCTGGCGCACCGCCAGCGGCACCATGTCCACCCGCGTCGGCTGGTAGCTGCGCTTCACATAGGGGCGGATGACGGAGGGAAAATCGCCCTGGTAGTGCCGCCCCGTTTCCTGGAACGGCGAGCGGTTGAACTGGCCGGTGGGCACGTTGCCGGTGATGGCGAAGAAGGCCGAGCTGTCCATCATCGCCGCCGCCAGCGCCACCACCAGATTGGCCGAGCCCGGCCCGCAGGAGGTGAAGGTGGCCACCGGCTCGCCGCGCACCTTGAACCAGGCGTCGGCCATGTGGCCCGCCGACTGTTCGTGATGGGTGGAAATGGTACGGATCCGGTTCTGCGCCTTGAAGGCGGCATCCAGGAAGCCGACATTGCCGTGCCCGCACAGGCCGAACAGGTAAGGCACTTTCTGGCGGATCAGGAAATCGACGATGATGTCGGCGCCGTTCATCGCGGCGCGGGCGGGGCGGTCCATGGCGTGTCTCCGTATGCGGTCAGGCGGCGTCGTGCAGGCTCGGGCTTCCCAACATGCGGGAGATGCGCCCGGCGGTGGTCTTCACGCGCGGGATCAGGGCGGCGATCTGCTCTTGTGTCATCCGGTCGGCCGGCGCCGAGATGCCGAGGGCGGCGCAGGGCCGGCCGAGATGATCGGAAATGGCGGCGGCGAGGCAGCGAAGGCCGGGCTCCATCTCCTCGTCATCGAGCGCGTAGCCCTGGGCGCGGATCTCGTGCAGCGCGGCGCGCAGCGCCTCGGGGGTGATGAGGGTGGTGGGCGTGAAGCGGGGCAGGCCGCGGGCGGCGAGCGCGTCGAGCTCGGCCTCCGGCAGATGCGCGAGCAGCATCTTGCCGAGCGCGCTGGCATGGGCGGGGGTGCGCTTGCCCAGGAAGGCGTGCATCCGCACCAGCCGCGTGCCATCGACCGCCTGCACGCAGGTGATCTCGCTATCGTAAAGAATACCGACATGCACGGTCTCGCCGGTGTCGCGGGCGAGGTCTTGCAGCGGTGCCAGCGCCTGCCAGCGGAGTTGCTCGTGACGCACCGCCGAGGCGCCGAGCGTATGGAGCCGCATCCCGAGCGCGTAGCGGCCCGTCTCCGGGTCCTTCTGGAGATATCCGAACTCGGCGATGGTGTGCAGCAGGCGAAACACCGAGGGCTTGGGCTGGCCGAGGGCGACGGCGAGTTCGGCGAGGCTCCAGCTCCGACGCTCGGCGAAGCGGTCGAGCAGTTCGAGCCCCTTGCGGAGGGAGCCGAGGCGGTACGGGTCGCGCGGGGTGTCGTTTTGCAATGCGAAACTCTAGCTGGATTTCTGTAACGCAGTTTCGCTACGCGAGGTCACGCCGCGCGTCAACCCGCCCAGGTTTCGCCATCGCGACCGGTCGCCGGGCCGGCGCCGTGGGCGCTGCTCGCGGTGCTCCGTCGCGGCCTCCGCGGCCACCCGTCACGACCGGCTGAGAGACCGCTCGTCCTGCGGAAATCGGGTGTCGCGTCGTTTCACGCGCAATCGCCGCGCAAAGCCGGCGCGCGATGCCGATCGGCCCGATGGCCGGAAGGATCGGCCATGAGGCCGTTCGGTGTCAGTCCGTCAGCAGCTTCGCCTCGGTCCGCGCTTGCAGCGCCTCGAAGCTCACCCCCGGCGCCAGCTCCCGCACCGCGAAGCCGCGCGGCGTCACGTCCAGCACCGCGAGGTTGGTATAGACCCGCTTCACCGCCCCCAGCGCGGTCAGCGGATAGGTGCAGCGATGCACCAGCTTGGGGGTGCCGTCCTTGGTGGTGTGCTCCATCATCACCCAGAGCCGCTTCGCCCCGGCCGCGAGGTCCATCGCCCCCCCCACCGCCGGGGCGGTATCGTTCTCGGATGTCGCCCAGTTGGCGATATCGCCGTTCTCCGCCACCTGGAACGCCCCCAGCACGCAAAGGTCCAGGTGCCCGCCGCGGATCATCGCGAAGCTGTCGAAATGGTGGCAGAAGCTGCCGCCCTCCCGCAGGGTCACGTATTGCTTGCCGGCGTTGATCAGCCACGGGTCGATCGCGTCCTTGGCCGGCGCCGGGCCCATGCCCAGCACGCCGTTCTCGGAGTGGAACACCACCTCCCGCTCCGGCGGGACGTGATCGGCCACCAAGGTCGGAATGCCGATGCCCAGATTGACATACCACCCCTCGGGGATGTCGGCGGCGGCGCGGGCGGCCATCTGCGGGCGGGTGAACGGGGTTTCGGCGGCTTGCGACATAGCGGGATGCTCCGAGGGGGGTGCTCCGAGGGGGATCAGAATCCGGACGGATCGCCGTAGGGGACGTGCAGCACGCGGCTGACGAAGATGCCGGGGGTATGGACGTGATCGGGGTCGATCTCCCCCAGGGCGCGGACATGCTGCGCCTGGACGATCGTCAACGCCGCCCCCATCGCCATCACCGGGTTGAAATTGCGGCCGGATTTCCGATAGGTCAGGTTGCCCCAGCGGTCCGCCTCCCAGGCCTCCACCAGGGCCACGTCGCCGTGCAGCGCCTTCTCGGCGACATACATCCGCCCGTCGATCTCGCGGGTCTCCTTGCCCATCGCCATCTTGGTGCCCACCCCGGTGGGGGTGAAGAACAGCGGGATGCCGGCACCGGCGGCATGGATGCGCGCCGCCAGCGTGCCCTGCGGGACGATCTCGAGTTCGATCTTGCCGGCGCGGTAGAGGCTTTCGAACACCACCGGGTCCGACGAACGGGGGAAGGAGCAGATGATCTTGCGCACCCGCCCCAGATCCATCAGCCGCGCCAGCCCCACCCGGCCGACGCCGGCGTTGTTGGTGGCGATCACGAGGTCCTTGGCGCCGTGCTCGATCAGCCCGTCGATCAGCGCGTTGGGCTGGCCCACGGCGCCGAAGCCGCCGATGAACACCGTCGCCCCATCCGGCACCCCGGCCATCGCCTCGGCCATCGAGCGGACGATCTTGTCGATCATGCGTGCGGTTTCCCCCTGGCGGACGGGAGCTATCTAGACCGCCCCCATCCCCGCGCCAAGCCCGCCGCCGCCGCCGATCACAGCCAGCCGAAGCCGCGCGCCAGCATGTTCAGCGCCACCAGCACGATCACCGGCACGAACAGCTTCTTGAGCCACACATTCGACACCCGGGTGATGGTCTTGGCCCCCAGCGTGGCGCCGATCAGCACCCCCAGCGCCACCGGCGCGGCGATCGCCGGGTCGATATCCCCGCGCTGGAAGAAGATGCCGGCCGAGGCCGCCGCGGTCACCCCGATCATGAAATTGCTGGTGGTGGTGGACACTTTCATCGGCAGCCGCATCGCGGTGTCCATCGCCAGCACCTTGAAGGTGCCGGAGCCGATGCCGAGCAGGCCGGAGATCAGCCCGGCCACGTACATCATGCTGAAGCCCCAGCGGATATGCGCGACGTTGTAGGCGACGTCCACGTGCGACTTGCGGTCCGGGTAGGTGCCGGGCAGGTGCAGCTTCTCGGCCCATTTGTGGTTGGCCACCCCCTGCGGCAGCTCCTCCCCCAGGCGCATCACCAGCGGCAGGGCCGAGATCAGCAGCACCACGCCGAACACGATGAAGAGGATGGTGGGATCGAGCAGGGTGGACAGCAGCGCGCCGCAGATCGCCCCGGTGGTGGTGGCGACTTCCAGGAACATCCCCACCCGCAGGTTGGTCATCCGGTCCTTCACATAGGCCGCCGCCGCGCCCGAGGAGGTGGCGATCACCGAGACGATGGAGGCGCCGATGGCGGCGGTGAAGCTGACATGGAAGACCAGGGTCAGGATCGGCACGATGAAGACGCCGCCGCCCAGCCCCACCAGCGCGCCCACGAACCCCGCGAAGGCGGAGCTGAGGAGGACGAAGAAGAAGAACGGCAGGGTGCCGTCCTGCACCATCGCCGGCTCCGGCTTGCCCAGCCAGGCGCCGATCCCGAAGATGGAGAACAGCAGGATCGCCAGCACCAGGGTGGTGATGGTGACATAGGTGCGGTCTTCCTCCAGCGCGAAGGCGATGATCGAGACCGCGACCCGCATCACCGGCGTCGCCAGCAGCACCAGCAGCCCGACCACGATGATCGAGGGCGGATCGAGCGCCAGCAGCCCGTGCCAGACGGCGGGCAGCGTGTCCGGAAACGACGGATGCACCAGCCCGCCGGCGGCGGTCAGGTAGAAGAACCAGGCGGCCCCGGCCAGGATGATGGCCACGCTGAGCAGCACCCCGCCGCGCAGCACGCCGCTGATGATGAGCTCGGTCTTGCGGACGATATCGTCGTCGGGGCCGAGGGGGATGGGACTGCCGGTGATGGTCTGAGTGGACATGCGTTTCGCTTTCGTTCGCCCCGGCGCGAATCACCCCCCGGATGGCCGGCGCGCCGCCGGTCATCTCGGTAACTTTCAACAGCGCCGGAGATAGGCTCCGCGCCGGGCCGAATTATGGCGGATTCGCCGCCATTGCTACGATTATCTGAAATTTCATGGCAGACCGGCATATTGCGCAACGGTCGCCCCGGCTGGACCCCGCCCGCCGGGGAAGCTATACCCCGTCCATGACCTTCGGCACCTGGCTCGACACGCTTCTGCATGGCCGGCGCATCGGCACCGATGCCGACGGCAACTCCTATTACCAGGATCGGGCCGGCAAGGGCCGCCGCTGGGTGATCTATGCCGGCGCGCCCGAGGCCTCGAAAGTGCCGCCCGAATGGCACGCCTGGCTGCACCGCATCACCGATGCGCCGCTGCCGGTCGCCGCCCGCAAGCCCTGGCAGAAGCCGCACCAGGCCAACCCCACCGGCAGCCCCGCCGGCTACCGCCCCCCCGGCCATGACTACCAGGGCGGCACCCGCGCCCATGCCACCGGGGATTACGAAGCCTGGTCACCCGGCAGCTGAGCCCCGCCGCGATGCCAAGGCGCAACCTGGCCGAACTGCTCGCCGGCACCGTCGTGCTGGCGGTCGCCCTCGGGTTCCTGATCTACGCCCTCGGCCATTCCGGCGCCCGCCGGATCGGCGCCGGCTACGTGCTCCACGCGCGATTCGACAACATCGCCGGCCTCGGGATCGGCGCCCCGGTGCGACTCGCCGGCGTGCCGGTCGGCCGGGTGCTCTCCGAATCCATCGACCCGCAGACCTACCTCGCCGACGTCGCCATCTCGATCGAGAACGGCATCAAGCTGCCCAAGGACAGCAGCGCGACGGTGGCCTCGGAAAGCCTGCTGGGCGGGGAGTATCTCTCGATCGACCCCGGCGCCAGCAACACCATGCTGGCCCCGGGCCAGGCGATCACCATCACCCAGGGCGCGGTCAGCCTGGAGACGCTGCTGGGCAAGTTCATCTTCAGCGCCACCAACATGGTGAGCGCGCTGGGCAAGGCCGCCCCGCCGGCCGGCGGGGCCACCGCGCCGGGTCCGAAATGAACCGCCGCACCGGGCTGGCAGCGCTGGCCCTGCTCGCGCTGGTCCCGCCGGCCGCGGCGCAGACCGCCTCGAACGCCCCCAGCTCGAACGCCCCCGCCTCGAACGCAATCGTCGCCACGCCGCTGCCGCCGCCTTCCGTGGTGACGCCGCAGCCGGTCCCGACCGGCGCAGCGCCCGCGGCGCCGCCGCAAACCCCGGCCCCGCAAGCCGCGCCCCCCGCCGCGCCGCCAGCCGTCACCCCGGCGCCGTCCATCGCCACCTCCGCGCCGGCCGCCCCCGCGCCCGCCACCCCCGCATCGACCACCCCCGCGTTGGCACCGGCCACGCCCGCATCGCCGCCGGCCGCCACCGCCAGCCTTGCCCCCGCCACCCCGCCCCCGCCGGCCGGAGTCGCCCTGCCCGACACCTGGATCAACCGGCCCAAGGCGCGGCTGCTGGTGCTGAACAAGCTCTCGGCCATCACCCGCCGCCTGACCGTTCCGGTCGGCGGCACGGTGCGGGTCGGCCGGCTCGCCGTCACCGTGCGGGCCTGCGTGGTCCGCCCCCCCACCATGCCGGGCGATGCCGCCGCCTTCCTCGCCATCTCCGGCGGCCCCGCCCCGTTCGCCCGCTGGACCCTGCGCAACGAACCCTGGATCGGCACCTTCCAGACCGCCACCTACAGCATCACCCTCGGCGGCTGCGCGGCGTGATCCTGCCCCCACCGAATCTTCC
>JAKBCO010000110.1:0-2233 GCA_021807785.1 Pseudomonadota bacterium | reverse complement strand
GGCGGCCCCGCCCCGTTCGCCCGCTGGACCCTGCGCAACGAACCCTGGATCGGCACCTTCCAGACCGCCACCTACAGCATCACCCTCGGCGGCTGCGCGGCGTGATCCTGCCCCCACCGAATCTTCCTCCACCGAGTCTTCCCCCACCGGGGCGGATGGCGCTGCTGCTGGACGTCGATGGCACCCTGCTCGATTTCGCCCCCACCCCGGACGCGGTGCATGTGCCCCCTGGCCTGCCGCCGGCGCTGCGCGCCCTCCGCGCGCGGCTCGGCGGCGCGCTGGCGCTGATCTCCGGCCGCCCGGTGCCGGAGGTCGAAGCCCTGCTGCCCGACACCGCCGCCGCCATCGCCGGCGAGCACGGCGCCGCGCTGCGCCCCGCCCCGGGCGCGACGCTGCGCCGCCTTCCCCTGCCCCACCCGCCGGCCGCCTGGGCCGAGGCCGCCGCCGCGCTCGCCGCCGCTCATCCCGGCGCGCTGCTGGAAACCAAACCGCACGGCCTGGTGCTGCACTACCGCCGCGCCCCCGAGGCCGGCCCGGCGCTCCAGGCCGGCCTCGCCGCCATCGCCGCCGATCACCCTGACTTCGCCATCACCCCGGCCAGCATGGCCTGGGAGCTGCGCCCCCGCGCCGCCGACAAGGGCGCGGCACTTCGCGCCATCCTGGCCCTCCCCGGCTTCGCCGGCCGCGTCCCGGTGTTCGCCGGCGATGACGTGACCGACCGCGACGCCATCGCCGCCGCCCGGGTCCTCGGCGGGATCGGGCTCTACGTGCCGGAGGAGTTCGGCGCGCCCGCCGCCGTCCGGGCCTGGCTCGTCCGGCTGGCCACGGAGGGATGGTGATGGCGCCGCGCGACGCGCAAATCCTCAGCTTCGACTGTTTCGGCACCCTGATCGACTGGGAATCCGGCATCTGGGCGGCGCTGGCCCCGCTGCTTGCCCGCGCCCCGCGCCCGGTCACCCGGGAGGACGCGCTGGCCGCCTTCGCCCGCCTGGAAACCGCGGCCGAGCACGCCGATCCCGCCCCGCCCTATGCGGCGGTGCTGCAAGCGGTCCATGCCGGCCTCTCCCGCGAATGGAACGTGACCGCGGATGCCGCCGCCGACCATGCCTTCGCCGCCGCCATCGCCGACTGGCCAGCCTTCCCCGACACCGTCGCCGCGCTGCGGGTGCTGGGCCAGGGGCGGCGGCTGGTGATCCTCTCCAATGTCGATCGCGCCGGCTTCGCCGTCACCCTGCCCAAGCTCGGCGTGACCTTCGACGCCGTCCTGACCGCCGAGGAGATCGGCAGCTACAAGCCCGATCCGCGCAATTTCGCCGCCCTGCGCGCCCGGGTGGCCGCCTTCGGCCTGCCGCCCGGGGCGCTGCTGCATGTGGCGCAGAGCCTGTTTCACGACCACGCCCCGGCCGATGCCGCCGGCATCCGCTCGGTCTGGATCGACCGTCGCGGCGGCGCGCCGGGCGGCGCCACCGCCGCCCCGCCGCCCGGGGTGCGCTATGATCTCCGCTGCGCCAGCCTCGCCGAATTCGCCGCCGTCATGGGGCCGTTCACCGCCGGTTAACCCGGACCGGGTGCAGTGCCGGGCGATGCTGCCCGACCGTGCCCTGCTGCTGCGCGCCGCCTACGAAGCGGTGGATCGCGGCCGTTTCGCCGACGCGCTGGCGCCGTGCCGGACGCTGCTGGCGGCCAACCCCGCCGATGCGGATGCCCGGCTGCTGGCCGGGCTCGCCCGCGGCGCGCTGGGGCAGGCCGCCGCCGCCGCGCGGCTGCTGGACCGGGTGGCGCGCGCGCGGCCGGACGCCGCCCATCCCGCGCATGATCTGGCCGCGCTGCTCGCCCGGCTGGGCCGGCCCGAAGCCGCCGCCGCCCAGTATCGCGCCGCGCTCCGCCGCGCCCCGGGCAATGCCGCGCTGCGCCGCGGCCTCGCCCATCACCTGCTGCAAACCGAAACCCCCGCCGCCGCCGCCGCCGCCCTCGGCCCGCCTGGGCCGGAAGCGGCCGGCCAGCACCTGGCCGGGCTGATCGCCGCCGAGGCCGGCGAGATCGACGCCGCCATCGCCCATTTCCGCGCCGCCGTCGCCGCCGATCCCGGCCCCGCCGCCGGCTGGTCCAATCTGGGGATCATGCTGAAGCTGACCGGCGATTTCGACGCCGCCCTGGCCGCCCACGAGGCCGCGGTGGCGCGCGCGCCGGGGGATGCCCAGCTGCGCGTCAACCGCGCCGTCGCCCTGCTGCA
>JAKBCO010000001.1 GCA_021807785.1 Pseudomonadota bacterium | reverse complement strand
GCCCTGCGCGGCCGGCGCAGCCGCGCCGAGCCGGTGCCCGACGACATCGCCGCCTGGGCGGCCTCGGCCGCGCAACGGCTGCGGGCCGACGCTGCCTGCCCGCCGCCGCCCGCCGCCTGGGCCGCCGGCGCAGCCCCGCCGGCGCTGCGCCGGCTGCACGAGGCGGCCACCCGCCTGCTGGCGGCGGCGGCAGCGCTGGGGGCCAGCCCGGCGGCGGCGGATGCCACCTCGTTCGGGCGCAAGCTGGTCTGGCTGGCGCCCGGGCGGGATTGGCGGCAAGCCGCGCGGGCAGGGCTGGTGACCGGCGGCGCGACCGCCCTGGCCGCCGCGCTGGGGCTGCTCTCCGGCTGGTCGGCCGGCGAGCTGGCGGCGCTCGGGGTCTGCATCTTCTCCACCGTGGTCAGCGCCCAGCCGGAGCCGCGGCTGGCGGCGCTGCGGCTTTGCGCCGGCACCTTGGCAGGGGTGGCGATGGGCGTGCTCTACCGGCTGGCCGCCCAGCCCCCGGCTTCTGCCGGCATCGCCATCCTGGCCTCGGTGGTCCCGGTGCTGGTCCTCGGCGGGCAGGCCCGGGCGGCGCGGCGTACCGCGATTCCGGCGATCGATTTCAACATGGGGTTCCTGCTGGCCGGGCAGGTCGGCATGGCGCCGGCCGGGGTGGGGCCGGTGCTGAGCGGCGCCGCCTCGCTGGCGATCGCGGCGCTGGCGGTGGCGGGCGGGTTCGTGCTGATGCCGCGCCCGCCGCTGCGGCGCGCGGCGGCGGTGGCGGCGGCGCTGCGGCGCGACCTCGCCCGGATGATCGCCCGCCCGGCCGGGACGGACCCGTGGCGGCGCCGCGCCAGCGGGGCGATCCTGCGGCTGACCCTGGATCTGGGCCGCGCCGGCACGCTGGCCGCGCCGCACGCGCCGGGCGACATCCTGGCGGTGCTGAGCCTGGGCCACGCCATCGAGGACCTGCACGCCGCCGCCGACCCGGCGGCGGTGGCGGCGCTGACCCGCCTGCGCGGGTTCGCCGCCGATCCCGCGGCCACCGCCCGCGCCCTGATGACCCTGGCCGAGGCTGTGGCCCCCGGCCCGGTGCGGGAGGCGATCACCGACGCCGCCGGCGCGCTGGAAGCCGGCGCCCCGCTGCTATGCTTCGGCCAGCCCGCCGCCTCCGGCTTGCCCGCCCCGGAGTAGCCCGCTATCGCCGCGCGATCGGCACGGAGACAAACGATGCGGGTTCTGGTGGTCGGCTCCGGCGGGCGGGAGCACGCGCTGTGCTGGGCGCTGGCGGCGAGCCCGCTGCTCACCGCGCTGGTCTGCGCCCCGGGCAACCCGGGCATCGCCGCCCTCGCCACCTGCGCGCCGGTTGCCGCCACCGACATCGCCGGCCTGGTGGCGCTGGCCCGGGCCGAACGCATCGACCTGGTGGTGCCCGGCCCGGAGGCCCCGCTGGCGGCCGGCCTCGCCGACGCGCTCGCCGCCGCCGGCATCCCCTGTTGCGGCCCCACCGCCGCCGCCGCGCGGCTGGAATCCAGCAAGAGCTTCACCAAGGAGATCGCCGCCGCCGCCGCCATCCCCACCGCCGCCTGGGACGCTTGCGCGGATGCCGAGGCCGCCCGCGCCGCCATCCGCCGTCGCGGCGCCCCGGTGGTGGTGAAGGCCGACGGACTGGCGGCCGGCAAGGGGGTGGTGGTCGCCGCCACCGAGGCCGAGGCGCTGGAAGCAGTCGATTCGCTGTCCGAACTAGGTCCCGCCGCCGCCCGCTTCGTCATCGAGGAATGCCTGACCGGCCCGGAACTCTCGTTCTTCGCCCTGTGCGACGGGACCAACGCCATCCCGCTGGGCGGGGCGCGCGATCACAAGCGGGTGGGCGAGGGCGATCGCGGCCCCAACACCGGCGGCATGGGCGCCTTCGCCCCGGTGCCGGCGCTGACCCCGGCTTTGGAGGCCGAGATCATGGCCCGCGTGATCCGCCCGGCGCTGGCCGAGATGGCGGCGCGCGGCTGCCCGTTCCGGGGCTTCCTGTTCGCCGGGCTGATGCTGACCGATGCGGGGCCGCAGCTGATCGAGTTCAACGCCCGCTTCGGCGATCCGGAATGCCAGACCCTGCTGCCGCTGCTGCGCTCGGACCTGTTGCCGGCGCTGGCCGCCGCTTGCGACGGCGCGCTGGATCGTTTCGACCTGCGCTGGACCGCGGAGGCCGCCGTGACGGTGGTGCTGGCCGCGCGCGGCTACCCGGAAGCGCCGGCGCGCGGCAGCCTCATCCGTGGCCTGGACGCCGCCGCCGCCCTGCCCGGGGTGCTGCTGTTCCACGCCGGGACCGCGCGGGATGCGGCAGGCGCGCTGATCGCTGCCGGCGGGCGGGTGCTGAACGTCACCGCCACCGGCGCCGATCTGACCGAGGCGCGGGCGCGCGCCTATGCGGCGGTGGCGGCGATCGACTGGCCGGAAGGGTTCTGCCGGCGCGACATCGGCGGCTGAAGGTCGAATCTCGTTTCGCGTGCCGCCGCCCGCCAACCCGGCGCGCGTACCCCCCGCCCCGGCGGCCGGTATTACACCACCCGCACCCCGTGCAGCTTGGCCTTCTCCTCCGGCTCGACATGGATGGTGACCATCAGCTGCGCCATCTCGTCCTTCAGCGCCGCCTCGATCCGATCGCAGATCGCGTGCGCCGCCTCCACCGACATGGTCCCCGGCACCACCAGGTGGAAATCCAGGAACGTCACCCGCCCGGCCTGGCGGGTGCGCAGGTCATGCGCCTCGATCGCGCCCTCGGCCGAAGCCGCCACCACGTCGCGGATTCGCGCCACCACCGCCGCCTCCGGCGCCGCGTCCATCAGCCCGCCGACCGATCCGCCGATGGTGTGCATCCCCGAGCCCAGCACATAGACCCCCACCACCCCGGCCAGCGCCGGGTCCAGCCAGCCCAGGCCGGTGATCGCCACCAGGCCCACCCCCACCAGAATCCCCACCCCGGTCACCGTATCGGCCAGCAGATGCCGCCCGTCGGCCAGCAGCGCCGGGGAGTGCAGCACCCGGCCCTGGCGCAGCAGCCACGCGCTCCAGCCCCCGTTCAGCAGGCTCGCCATCCCGTTCAGCGCCAGCCCCAGCGGCAGCGGCCCCAGCCGGGCCGGGTGGAGGAACGCCAGGAACGATTCGCGGAAGATCGACAGCGCCGCCACCACGATCATCACCCCCTCGATGACGGCGGCGAAGAACTCGGCCTTGGCGTGGCCATAGGGGTGGTTGGCGTCGGCCGGGCGGGCGGCGAAGCGCAACGCGCCCAGCGCGATCACGCTGGCGGCGACGTTGACCGTGCTTTCCAGCGCATCCGAATACAGGGCGGCGCTGCGGGTCAGCCACCACGCCGCCGCCTTCAACGCCAGCACCAGGCAGCCGAGCGCGATCGACCCGCCGGCCAGCCGCTCGGCCCGCGTCATCGTCAGCTCAACCGGGCAGCCAGTGCGCCGGCATCCAGCGATAGGTACCGTCCACCTGCTTCCAGTAGCCGGGCATGAACAGGTTGGAATGGGTGCCGCGAGCGACATAGCGGCCGCGGTGCCAGACATAGCCGGCGCCGGTCCAGTCCCAGAACCCGGGTTGCCACAGCAGCGGCACCGCCGTGACCGGCGGCTTGCCGATCGCCTCCTGCCGCGGCGGGGGCACCGGCGGGTAGGGGTTGCCCGCCGCGGGGCCGGGGCCGGCGGCGCAACCGGCCAGAAGCAGCGCCAGGGCGATGGCGGGAAGCGAGCGGGGGATGGGCACGGCGGACCTCCGGGCAGGCACGCGGAAGATGTGGCGCGAAGCGCGGCCTCTGTCCACCGCGGCTTCCCGCCGTCACCCCGCCACGTAGCGCCGGCGCAGCGCCATGAACGGCCGCTCCACGGTCGCGTAGGTGAAGGCCGACAGCCCCAGCACCAGCGGCAGCGCCAGCAGCGCCGTGGACAGCAGGGCATCGGCGCCGGCGGAGGCGAACGGGCGCAGCAGCCAACCATGATCGCCGAGCGTCCAGATCACCGCGTAATGCAGCAGATAGATCGAGAAGCTGATCCGCCCGATCCCCTCCAGCCCGCGCGCCATCGGTGCCGGCAGCCGGCCGGCGATGCCCTGCCAGGACAGGATGACGCCCACCCAGGCCAGCGCCTCGGCATCCGGCCACAGCGCCTTCCACCAGACATGCAGCGGCCAGCCGCCCGCCAGGTGGAACCCGTAGAGCAGCGCCCACAGCACCGCCCCCGCGAGCGCCACAAGCGGCCACCCGCCCGCCGGTCCGCGCCGGGCGAAATGCAGGCCCGCCAGCATCCCCAGCAGGAACTGGTCGATCCGCCCGGCGATGGTCCAGTAGGACATCCATTGCGCGTCCGCCCCAGCCAGCACGGCGAACAGCCGCAGCAGCACCGCCAGCAGGATGGCGCGGGCGAGCCAGGCCTCGCCCTCCGCCGCCGCCAGCCGCAGCAGCAGCGGGAACAGCAGATAGAACTGGAACTCCACCGCCACCGTCCAGGCCACCGCCGAGAGCGGCCCCACCGGGGCGGCGTAGTTGTCGAGCGGCAGCACCAGCAGCGCCAGCCGCGACAGCGAGAACGTCCCCTGGCCGACGCTCAGGGAGAACACCACGACCAGCAGATACATCGGGTAGATGCGCAGCAGCCGGTTGCGCAGGAACGCGCCGTAGCGCACCTCGCGCCCGGCGGTGCCCTGGACGAAGATGAAGCCGCTGAGGACCATGAACCCGGCCACCGCGGTATGGCCCTCGGCGATCACCGCCAGCAGCGGGTTGCGGGTGCGCGGCCAGTCGGCGAGCACGAAATCGGCGTGCTCGATCAGCCGCGCCGAGAACAGCAGGTAGCCGTGATAGAACAGCACCAGCAGCGCCAGCAGCGCGCGCATCTGGTCCACGCCGGGCAGCCAGGCGCGGTTGGGGCTGACCGACCGTTCCGGCGTCATCCCGGCAGCGGCGCGCAGGCGCGGGCGAGCCAGGCCCGGGCAGCTTCCGGCAGCGCCGGCCCCACCGCCGCCAGCACCCGCGCGTGATAGGCGTCGAGCCAGCCGCGCTCGGCGCCATCCAGCAGGGCGGGGTCGATCAGGGCGCGGTCGAACGGGGCCAGGGTGAGGGTCTCGAAGCCGAGGAACCGGCGCGGCGCCTCCGGCAGCGCCGGCTGGACCAGCAGCAGGTTTTCGAGCCGGATGCCGTAGTGCCCGGGCAGATAGAACCCCGGCTCGTCGGAGAGGATCATGCCGGCGGCGAGCGGCACCGGCCGGGCCAGCCGCGAGAGGCTGACCGGCCCTTCGTGGACCGACAGAAAACTGCCCACCCCGTGACCGGTGCCATGATCGTAGTCGAGCCCGGCCTGCCACAGCGCGCGCCGGGCGAAGGCGTCGATGGCGACCCCGGTCAGCCCCTCGGGAAATACCAGGGTGGCGACCGCGATATGGCCCTTCAGCACAAGCGTCGCATGGGCACGCAGCGCCGCCGGCGCCGGGCCGGGGCCGGTCCAGACGGTGCGGGTGACATCGGTGGTGCCTGCGGGGAATTGGGCGCCGGAATCGATCAGATAGACCTCGTTGCGCCGGATCGGGCGATCGGTGTCCGGGGTGACCCGATAGTGGATGATCGCCCCGTGCTCACCGGCCCCGGAGATGGCGGGGAAGCTCTCGCCGCGGAAGCCCGGGCGTTCGGCGCGCAGGGCCAGCAGCCGCGCCGCGGCCTCGGCTTCGGTGGTCGCGCCGGCGGCGCCGTCCAGCCAGTGCAGGAAGCGGATCAGGGCAACGGCGTCCGAGGCATGGGCCGCGCGCGCGCCCTCCTGCTCGGTCGGGTTCTTCAGCGCCTTGGGCAGGGCGCACGGGTCGGGCCCGTCGGCCACCCTTGCGCCGGCGGCGCGCAAGGTCTCGGCGAACCAGACCGGGGTGGTCTGCGGGTCTATCCGCACCGTACGCCCGGACAGCGCGCGCAGCGCCCCCTCCAGCGCCGCCGGCGGTGCCGGGGTCACCTCGTTGCCCAGCGCGGCGCGGGTCTCCGCCCCCAGCCTGGCTGGCGCCATGAAGAGCTGCACCCGGCCGGTCCGGTCGATGATCGCAAAGCCCAGCGCCACCGGCACGAATTCCAGATCGGTCCCGCGCAGATTGAGCAGCCAGGCGATCGCGGCGGGATCGGTCAGCACCGCCGCGTCCTGCCCCTCGCGCGCCAGGGCGGCGGCGATGTCGGCGCGCTTGTCGGCGGCGCTGCGCCCGGCGAAGCGGATCGGGTGCGGCACCGCGGGGGCGGTGGGCGGGGCCGGGCGGTCGGTCCAGAGCGCATCGATCGGGTTGGCCGCCACCGCGCGCAAGGTCAGCCCGGCGGCGCCGAACCGGGCCAGGGTCTCGGCGGCGATCAGCCGCGGATCGTAGCCGATATGGATCCCCTTCGGCGCGTTCCGGGCGGTCCATTCCGGCGGCGGAGTCTCGGTGATGTGGCAACGCTCGAAGCAGGCGGGGTCGGTCTCGGCGGCCAGTTGCAGGGTGTAGCGCCCGTCGGTGAAGACCGCAGCGGTCTCGGCCAGCACCACCGCCATGCCGGCGCTGCCGGTGAACCCGGTGAGCCAGGCCAGCCGCTCGGCCGAGGGCGGAACGTACTCGCCCAGATGCTCGTCGGCGCGCGGAACGATGAAGCCGCCGAGGCCCTGCCGGGCAAGGGCGGCGCGGAGCGCGGCAAGCTTTGCGGCAGTGTTATGGGTCAAGTCATCTGTCCTTTATGCGGCCGGCGCATGGCAGCGCCGAAGACTCGGCACTGATCGGGGGCCGGATCGCGCTTATGTTGCACTGCGAAAGGCCCCGGGGGCGCCCCGCCGTGTTGACGACGCGCCGGACCCGGGGGAACCGATGGGAGTTTCCCATGTCTGCCCCGATCTCCAAGTCCGACCTCACCTTCCACTTGCCGCAGAGCTTCTCCTACCACAGCACCTGGGATGACGCCGACTACGAGCCCGCCAAGCCGCTGTCGCTGCGCGAGCGGCTGGTCCTCGCCTTCCAGCGCGCCCAGGCGCGGCTGGCGCGCTGGTCCGACCGGCGTGTGGCGCTGACCGAACTGTCCGGCATGTCCGACCGTGAACTGTCCGACATCGGCCTGACCCGCTCCGACATCACGCGGGTGACCGATCCGTCCTTCATCGACGAGTACGCCGGGCGCGGCCTGGCGCGCGGCTGAGGCTTCGGCCGGCCTCTCCCGCCGTGACGGGAGAGGCCGCACTGAAGATCAGCGCCGGAAATCCGGCCCCGCGCGCTCCACGGTGCGGACGATCCCGCGCCACTCCATCAGCCCATATTCCGGGCTGAGCCGCTGCTTCTTCATCCGCTCCGCCGCCTTGCCGATCACGTAATCGGAGATCGGCTGCGGATCCCGCCCGATCTGGCGGGCGATCAGCTCCAGTTCGCAAGCGCGCTCGAGCATGTACATCCGCATGAAAGTCCCGGCGACGGTCTGCCCCAGGGTCAAGAGCCCATGGTTGAGCAGCACCACGCAGGTGCCGGCCTGACAGGACCGGCCCAGCGCCTCGCACTCCTCCACCGAAGCCGGCACGCCGTAGTCGTGATAGGCGAGGTCGTCGTAAACATGCAGCGCGTCCTGGCTGATCGGGCGCAGCCCGTTCGGAATCAGCGAGACGCCCGCCCCGGCGCGGGTATGGGTGTGCATCACGCACATCGCATCCGGCCGCGCCTTGTAAACGCCGCTATGGATGGTGAAGCCGGCATTGTTGAACTTGCCGGGGTCGCCCAGCACGTTGCCGTCGAAATCCATCTTCACCAGCGACGAGGCGGTGATCTCGTCGAACATCTCGCCGTAGCGGTTGATGAGGAAGGTGCCGGGCGCATCCGGCACCCGCACCGACATATGGGTGTTGATGAGGTCGGTCCAGCCGAGATGCTGGACCACCCGATAGAGCGCGGCGAGGTCGCAGCGGGCGTTCCATTCGGCGTCGGTCATCGCCGGTTCGTGCAGGCGGAGGGCGGCGGACATGGCAGGTTCCTTGCTGGTTACAGGCCGAACAGGGCGCGGGCGGTGCCGCCGGCGATGGCGGCGGTCTGATCGGAGGACAGCCGGGCCGAGGCGAGATGGCCGATCGGGTCGTATTCGCCCATGTCGAACGGGTAGTCGGTGCCCATCATCACATGATCGGCACCGAACAGGGACACCAGCGCCTCGAGCTGGTGCGGGGTGAAGACGATCCCGTCGAAATAGACCCGCTTGAGGTAGGTGGTGGGGGCGTCCGGCAGGTCGCCATGGCTGTCGCTGCGCGCCCCCCAGGCGTGATCGATCCGCCCGGAATAGGCCGGCAAGTAGCCCCCCCCATGCACCGCCACCAGCTTGAGCTTCGGGTGGCGCAACAGCACCCCGTCGAAGATCAGGTAGTGCAGCGCCATGGTGGTGTCGAACGGATTGCCGATCACGTTGTTGAAGTAATACTTCCCGAACCGCCGCGCCTCGGTGAAGCCGGCGGGGTGGATCATCACCACCGCCCCCAGCGCCTCGGCGCGGTCCCAGAACGGCTCGAGGCCCGGGTCGGAAATCTCCTTCTCGCCGACATGGGTGAGGATCTCGACCCCCTTCATCTTGAGCGGACCCATGCAGCGCGCGAGCTCCTCGGCCGCCGCCGCGCCGCCGGCCTGCAACGGCACGGTGCCGAGCGGGGCCAGCCGGTCCGGGCGGCGGGCGCAAAAGGCGGTCACGCCGTCATTGACCACCTGCGCCGCCTTGATCCCGAGCTCGGGGGAGACGGTGTAGTAGCACTGCGGCGGGGCGGGGGAGATGATCTGCATGTCCACCCCCATCTCGTCCATCACCGAAAGCCGCAGGTCGAGGTCGATCTGGTGGCGGTGCCGGTCCTGGTCCTGCTTGCGGGTCAGGAATTTCGTTTCTTCGGTGTAGAACTGCGCGCGCGAGTCGGCCGGCAGGTGCGGGGCCACCAGGGCGGCGGCTTCCTCGACGATCATATGTGCGTGCATGTCGATGGTGGTGCCGGCGGGACGAAGCGCGCGTCCCGGCCGCCCGTGGGTGCGGGCCTTGGTCAGGGTGTAGTTGTTGTAGCGGTCGGCCATCGTTTCCTCGGTGCCTGTTGCGCCGCCGCGGCGGCTTGGGGGGATACTTGACCGGTCCGGCCGGCGCGGCAAGCGGGGCTTTGACGAACCCGCCGGGCGGCGCAATGATCGGCCTCCGGGAACCAAAGGGGGAAGAACCATGCAGGCTGTCTGCGCGGCCATGCTTGCCCGTTTCATCACCCACGGCACGTTGCGGGTGCAATGGCCGGACGGAGCTTCGCAGGATTTCGCCGGTCCGCCCGGGTCGGGGCCGTCCGCCGCCATGCGCGTCACCGACGCGCGCACCGTCCGCCGGCTGCTGCTGAACCCGACGCTGGCGCTGGGCGAGGCGTATATGGCCGGCACCCTGGCCCCGCTGGGCTGCGCCATCTACGACCTGCTGGACGTGCTGATGCTGAACCTGATGCAGAACCGGGACCGGCATCCGGCGCTGCGCGCCTCGGCCGCGCTGCGGCGGCTGCGCCGGCGGCTCGATCAGTTCAATCCGGCGCCGCGGGCGCGGCGCAACGTGGCGCATCACTATGACCTGGACGGGCGCCTCTACAGCCTGTTCCTGGATCGGGACCGGCAATACTCCTGCGCCTATTTCCCGCGCGGGGACGAAACCCTGGAAGCCGCCCAGGCGGCCAAGAAGCGGCATATCGCCGCCAAGCTGCGGTTGGACCGCCCGGGCCTCGAAGTGCTGGACATCGGCTGCGGCTGGGGCGGCATGGCGCTGACCCTGGCGCGCGACTACGGGGCGCGGGTGACCGGGATCACGCTCTCGGTGGAACAGTTCGAAGCGGCGCGCAAGCGGGCCGAGGCGGAGGGCCTGGCCGGGCAGGTGCGCTTCGAACTCCGCGACTACCGCGCCATGACCGGCCGGTTCGACCGCATCGTCTCGGTCGGCATGTTCGAGCATGTGGGGGTGGACCACTACCGCGTCTTTTTCGACACCGTGCACCGGCTGCTGGCCCCGGACGGGGTGGCGCTGCTGCACGCGATCGGGCGCAACGAGGGGCCCGGCGGCACCAACCCCTGGCTGACCAAATACATCTTCCCCGGCGGCTATTGCCCGGCGCTGTCGGAAACCCTCGCCGCCTCGGAGCGGTCCGGCCTGCTGGTCACGGATATCGAAATCCTGCGCCTGCACTATGCCGAGACGCTGCGTCACTGGCGCCGCCGCTTCGCCGCCAACCGCGACACTATCGCCTCGATCTACGACGAGCGCTTCTGCCGGATGTTCGAGTTCTATCTCGCCGGCAGCGAGCTCTCGTTCCGCCGCGAGAACATGATGGTGTTCCAGATCCAGTATGCCCACACGCAGGAAGCGGTGCCGCTGACGCGCGATTACATCGCCCGCGCCGAGGCCGCGCCGACGGAACGCGCGCGCGCCTGAACCGAAGTCAGCGGCGGGGGAACGTCTCGATATCGGCCTGGCTGCGCAGATCCTGCTGCAACTGCCGCGACAGCAGATCCACCCGCTGTTCCAGGATCTGCAGGCGGATCTGCTCGGGCGTCAGTTCGGCCACGTTCTTCTGCGTGCGCGAGCAGATGATGAGCACCGCGATCCCGTCCGGCGCGACCAGCGGCTTCGACGCCGTGCCCAGCGGCAGGCTGGCGAGCATCTGGCGGAACGCTGGCGGCTGCACATGGGCGAGGTCGATCGGGCCGGGGTCGGCTGGGCGCGGCGAGTGTACCCGAACCGCCTCCTGCTCCATCTGCGCGCAACTCGTGACCCTGGTCGCGATCCGGTGCGCCCGCGCCAGCAGCGCCACCTGCGCCGCGGTCGGCGCGTTGGGATTAAGCGGGGTGGAGAACGGCAGGAACACCTGCCGCGCATCCACCACTGTCTCGATATCCTGTCCGGCCACCCGCTTGTCGATCAGAGTGACGATGTCGAGCCCGCCCGGCACCCTGATGGGGTTGCTGACGGCGCCGACCGGCATCTCCGCCACGATCTTCGCCACCGCCGGGTCCAGCTGGTTGGCGGTGACCCAGCCCAGATCGCCGCCGGCGAGCGCGGTCTGGCTTTGCGAGAACTCGGCGGCGGTGACGGCGAACGGCGCGCCGGCGCGCAGCGCGGTGATGACGGTATCGGCGAACCGCCCGGCGGCGGCGCGGGATTGCGCGCTCTGAGCTGGGATGAAAATCTCCGCCACATGGTATTCGCCCAGCCCGTTCTGCGCCGCCAGCAACGCCTGGCGCGCCTTCACCGCCGCCGCGCTGATCCGCCCGCGCGGGCCGAGCTCGTCGCGCAGCAACTCGGTCCAGCCGAGCTGGGTGCGCACCTGATCGACCAGGGTGGTGAAGCTGACCCCCTTGGCCGCCAGCCGCTTGCGGAGCGTGCCGGGGGCCATGCCGTTGCGCTTCTCGATGCCGCGGATGGCATCCGCGATCGCCTTGGTGGGCACGACGATATGCGCGCGCTCGACCGCCTGCATCCGCAGCCGCTCGTCGATCAGCTGGCGCAGGATCTGCGGACGCAGCCGGTCCAGCACGTCGGGCGCCAGCGTGAGCCCGGCCGAGAGCGCGAACAGCCGGGCCCGATTGTCGATGTCCAGATTGGTGATCGGGGTATGGTTCACCGTGGCGACGATGCGCACCATCGGCGCCGGGGCCGGGGCCGGGGCCGGGGCCGGAGCGCCATACGCGACGGGGACGAGCAGCGCCAGCAGGGCAAGCGAACGAAGCGTCAGCATGATGGAATGGGTCTCACAGGGCGCGGAAGCCGAATTGGCCGATGGTCTTGAAGGTGATCTGGATCAGGAAGGTGGTGGAATTGCCGTAGCCGGCCAGATAGGTGAAGCGCCGGTAGAAGCGGAAATCCAGGATCAGGCATTCGTTCTCGTAGATCAGGTCCGCCCCGGCGGCGATCATCTGGTTGCGCGCCAGGTCGCGCTGGGCGAATCCGTTCAGCCGCCAGCGCCCCCAGGCGGTGGACAGGCCCAGCAGCGCCTCCTTGCGGGGAAAATAGTAGCTCGACCCGACCGGCGGCGGGGCCGCCTGATCGTAGTAGAAATACGGGTCGAAACTGGTATAGAGATAACCGCCGGTCAGCCGCAGCCTGGGCGGCCCCACCGCGGCGGTGGCCTCGGCATAGCGGGTGGCGAGCGTGTGCCGATCCAGCCGAGTGCGGTATGTCAACGAGAGCCACTGCGCCGGCGTGAACGTCACCCGCCCGACGATGTCGGAGACGGTACCGGAAAGCCCCGAGCCGACCGGCATGGCGCGGTCCGGCGCGGTACGGAAGGATTGGCCGATCAGCGCATCCAGCGCCGTGCTGCCAAGATACCACGCCCCATGCAGCGCCAGGTTGAGCCGCACCCCGCCGTCCAGCCGATCCACCCCGCTAAACCGGTTGAAGCCGAACAGATTGGCGTCGGTGAAGGCGAAACCGAAACTGTCCTCGTTGGGATAACGCCAGTTCTGGCTGGCGCCGACGGCGGGGGCCACCACCAGCTCGGCCATCGGCTCGATCAGCTGGGTGCCCCAGGCGCCGGCGTCGCGGGCGAACGGCCAGCGCACGTCCAGCGCCATCTGCGGCAGGGCGCGGGCGGCGTTGACGGTGTCGGTGGGGCCGAAATTGGGTTGCTCGTTGAAATGGGTCGCGTTGTAGCCCACCGCGTCCAGATGCAGCCGCAGGGTCCACAGATCCCCGAGTTGCCCGGTGAACGGACGATCCCAGTCCAGGGTGAGCCGGGCGCGGCGCGTGTTGGTGCCATTGGCGCGCAGCACGTTGAAGAACCCGGCGGCCACCTGAAGCCGCCCGCCCAGGGAATCGGTACGGCCGAAATAGCGATAGCGCGCATGGGGCAGCACCACCGGCAGCAGGCTGTCGGCGATCGCCCCCGGGTCGATGCTCTGGTAGAACTGGGTGTCGATGCGGGCATATGCGCCCTCCCCGAACCCCTCGGCATAGATCTGGCTGCTCAGCACGGTCAGGTTGAGCGCGGTCTGATCGCCCAGATGGAAATCGTTCACGTACTGCGCCGAGCTGGCGCGGTTGATGTTGAAGCCCCAGCGCCAGGTGTGGTTGAGATCGAACTGCCCGTGCGTGTAGAGGCTGCCTTGCAGCCCGTGGCCCAGATAGCCCGCCGAGCCGTTGACCCAGATCTCGCCGCTGTTGAACCGGCGCCGATAGGCGATATCCAGATTCGGCCCGACCCGGGTGGACAGCATCGGCGTGATGACGGCGTCCGACTGCCCGTCGATCACCTGGTACCAGGGCTGGGCGAAGAAGGCGCCGAGGTTGGAGTTCACCCCGAAGCTCGGGATCAGCAGCCCGCTGGCGCGCTTGACCGAGGGATCGGCGGTCCAGAAATACGGGAACCACGCCACCGGAATGCCGAGAATCTGCATCTCGGTATCGGTGAACTCGATGCGCTTGTGCTGGCTGTCCTCGGCCGCGGAGGCGGCGCGGATCTGCCACAGCGGCGGACGGTCAGGATGTTTCCGGCAAAGGTTGCAGGTGGAATAGACCACCTTCGACAGCTGGTCCAGCACGCCCTTGGTGCGCTTGCCGGCATTGGCCACCAGCCGCGCGTTCTGCTGCAATCTTGCGGCGAGCTGGCGCAGGATGCCGTCGCGCATCTGGTGCGACAGCGTCGCCGTGCGGGCATAGAGCACGGTGCCGTCCGGTTCGATGATCACCACGTGGCCGATGGCGGTGGCGACGCCGGTGGTGCGGTCGAAGGTCACCTTGTCGGCGCGCAGGACGGTGTTGTTCTGCCAGGCCTCGACATGGCCGGTGGCCACCACCAGGGTGCGGTTGCGCTCGTAGCGGACGGAATCGGCGGTGAAGCCCACCGGGGCGGTGCGGCTGATCCGCGGGGTGGCCATCACCCCGGCCGCCCGGGCCCCGGCCATCATCAAGGTCAGCGCCGCGACGGCCGCGAGGAACCGGCGCATCAGCCGTCTTCCATGTGCAGCAGCAGCGCCAGCGCCAGCATCAGCCCCGACCCGGCCGGCGCCCAGGCCGCCAGGGTCACCGGCACCGCGCCGGAATCACCGAACTGCTCGGCCAGCTTGGCAATCATGAAGAGCACGAAGCCGGCGGCCACGCCGCTGCCCAGCATCCGCGCCACCCCCCCGCGCCGCGCCGGGCGCATCGAGAATCCCGCCGCCACCAGGGTCATGGTGGCGGTCAGCAGCGGCAGCGCCAGCAGCGTCTGGAAATGCAGCCGGTCACGCACCGAGGAGAACCCGGACCGGCGCAAGAGCGCGATGAACCCCGGCAGCTGCCAGACGGAGAGCGAGTCGGGCGGCGCGAAGCTCTCCTCGATGCGCCGGACGGTCAGGTCGGTGGGCAAGCGCATCGTCCTCGGCGCGGCGGGGGGGGCATCCGCCAGCATCGCCCGCGCCGCGGTCAGGGTCCAGGCCCCATCCGCCAAGGTTGCCGAGGCGGCTTCGATCCGGCTGAGGAATCCGCCATCGGGGCCGAGGCGGAACACCGTCACCGGCCCGCCGGACAGGGTGGCGCCATGCACCGCCACGTCGTGGGCGTGGAGAATCGCCACCCCTTCCGTGCCAGCGGGTGTGCGGTCGGCCTGACGCAGCCAGAGCTGCCCGCCATTCAGCGCCACCGGCCCGCCGCCGGTGGACAGATCGCGATCGATCATCATGTTGGCGCGGGCGAACATCACCGACGACAGCGGGCTGATCGCGGCGGTGGCGAAGATGCCCAGCAGCGCCGCCGCGGCGACCGGCGCGGCCAGGAACCCCCAGGCCGAGACCCCGGCCGCGCGCGCCACCACCAGCTCGGAGCTGCGGGTGAGCCGCCAGAAACTCATCATCCCGCCCACCAGCACCGCGAACGGCAGCACCTGCAAGCCCAGATAAGGCAGGCGCAGCAGCGCGATGGCGGTGACCACGCCGAGGCCGGTGCCGGGATGGCCGGTGGCGCGGCGCAGCAGATCGATGAAGTCGAACAGCGCGACGAAGCCGGTGAGGCCCGCCAGAGCCGCCAGCACCGCCACCGTGAACTGGCGGACCACATACCTGGCCAGGGTGAATGGGGCGGTCATTGCGGCACCGCTTCCCGCGACGGGGCCAGCAGATCGGGGCCGAGCAGCAATCCGAAGGCGAGCAGGCACGGCAGCACCGCCTCGGCCCAGATCAGCGGGATCAGCGCGTTGTTGCGCGCCGCGAGATCACCGAAGCTCAGTTGCAGCGCGATCAGCCCGACCACTATCCCCACCGCCACCAACGGACGCAGATAGGACCCGTGGCGGCGGAAGGTGCCGGTCAGCACCGAGAGCAGGGCGATGGCGGCGTAGGTCAGGGTGGCGAGCGGCGAGGACAGCCGCTTGTTCGCCTCCGCCACCCAGCGCGGACGGTCGGCGGCGCCGACGAAGGCGGGCGGATGCAGCAGCCGCGACAGCGAGACCTCGGCCATCCCCGGCACCCGCGCGGCCGGCGTGCCGCCGGTCTCGGTCAGGTCCAGGACGTTGCGGCGGAAGCTGAGGATGTCCAGCCGGCCGGTGCGCGCGTCGATGGTCTGGCGGGTGCCGTCGCGCAGCAGGATTTCCGGACCGTCGCGGGTTTGCAGCATCTGGCCGGAGCGGGCGATCACCGTCGCCGCCGCCTGCGGGTTGCGCGCATCATCGATCAGAATGCCGTGCAAAATGCCGTCGCGGTCGCGGCGCTGGATATAGACCGTCAGCCCATGGGCGATCCGGGTGAACACCCCGTCCTGCACCAGGAAGGCGGCCAGCTGGTGCGAGATCTGCCAGCGATATCCGGCGAAGGCGCGGAAGCTGGCCGGCACCCCCCACAGGTTGAGCCCATAGCAGGTCAGGGTGGCGAGCAGCGCCAGCACAAGCGCCGGGCGGGCCAGGGCCAGATCCGATCGGCCGGTGGCGCGCATCACGGTGATCTCGCGGTCCCCGGCCAGCCGCTGATAGACGAACTGGATCACCACGAAGGTGGTGATCGGCAGCACCACGGCGACGAAGCTGGGCACCAGCAGCCCGGTCAGCGCCAGGAACACCCCGAACGACAGCCCGTGATCCACCACCAGCCGCACGAAGCGCAGCGATTGGGTGAGCCAGATCAGCGCCGTCAGCCCCAGGGTGACGGCGACGAGTCCGACCAGCAACTGGCGGAAGATGTATCGGTCGAGGCGGGAAACGCGCAGAACGGCCGGCATCCTGGGTCCTGGGTGGAGCGGCCTTTCTTAGCCGCTCCGCGCCCCGTCCGCCATCGCCCGCAGCCAGGCCAGGGCATCCGCCATCGCCTGCCGCGCCTTGCCCACGCTGTCGAGGCAGCGGATGAAGCCATGGACGGTGCCGGTATAGAGCGTGCTCTCCACCGGCACCCCGGCATCGCGCAGCTTGCCCGCCAGCGCCTCGGATTCCGACCGCAGCACGTCGCATTCGGCGATCAGCAGCCGCACCGGGGGCAGCCCGGCGAGGTCGGCGCGCAGCGGCGCGGCCAGCGGGTGCGCGCGGTCGGCGTCATGCGGCACATAGACCTGCCAGTAGAAGCGCATCTTCTCGGTGGTCAGGCCGTAGCCGGAGCCGTAGTCGCGGTAGCTCGGGGTGTCGAAGCGGGAATCGCAGACCGGATAGGCGGCCAGGATGCCCGAAGGGCGCGGCCCGCCGGCGTCGCGCAGCGCCAGCGCGGTGGCCAGCGCCAGATTGCCGCCCGCCGAATCGCCGCCCAGGATCAGCCGCGCCGGGTCGATCCCCCAGTCCGCGCCGTGCTCGGCCAGGAAGCGGGTGACCGCGGCGCACTCCTCCACTGCCTGCGGGAATCGCGCCTCCGGGGACAGCGCGTAATCCACCCCGATCACCGCCACCCCGGCGCCGGCGGCGTATTCGCGCATCAGCCGGTCATGGGTGTCGATCGACGCCCAGACCCAGCCGCCGCCATGGAACCAGATCAGCGCGGGGAGCAGCGCGTCGGTGCGCGGGCGATGCACCCGGCAGAGGATGCGCCGGCCGCGCGCGAAAACCCAGCGATCCGCCGTTTCCGCCATCGCCGGACCGCCGCCGGCCATGCGCATCGCCAGCGCGTCGTTGGTCACCCGGTGCGGGTCGAGCGGGATTTCCAGCCGGATCGGCGGCATCGTCGCGGCGGCGCGGGCCTGATCGTCCATCCAGGCCTGCATGTCATGGTCCAGCATCGGGTCTTCTCCCTGGCGTGGCGCGTCCTATCTGTGGCACTCTGCCGAGAGGAGGCGGCGTCCTCAAGTCTGACCGAGGAGATGCCGATGCCGGCCTATCCGGCGGAACTGACCGAAATCTGGGACGGCGCCGGGGAACGGCTGATCGTGCGTCCGATCCGCGCCGAAGACGCGCCGGCGCTGGATGCGTTCTTCCACCGCCTGTCGCCGGAGGACATCCGGCTGCGCTTCTTCGCCGCCATCCGCGAACTCTCGCCCGCGCTGCTGACCCGGCTGACCCGGCTGGACTACGCAAGCGACATGGCCTTCGTGGCGGTGCGCCCGGCCTCCGGCGCGATCGTGGGGGTGGCGCGGCTGGTGCATGGCGAGGACCAAGCGGCTGCCGAATTCGCGGTGGTGGTGGACGATGCGCTGAAGGGCCACGGTCTCGGCGTGCATCTGATGCAGCTGGTGCTGGACTGGGGCTGGCGGCACGGGCTGCGCCTCGTGGTGGGCGAGATCCTGGCCGACAACGAGCCGATGCTGGACCTGGCCCGATTCCTCGGCTTCCGGCTGGATCACCTGCCGGGCGAGGCCGGGGTGATCCGCGCCGAACTCCGCGCCCCGGCACCGGCGGCGGCGTGACCCCGGGTTCGCGCCGGGCCCTGCTGGGCGTCGCCGCCGCAAGCGCGCTGGGCGGCTGCGGCGTGCTGGCCCGCCCGGCCTATGTGGAACGCAGCGTCTGGCCGATCCGCGCCCGTCGCCCGGTGCGGCTGGCCGCCCCGCCCGGGGCGCCGGTACTGGCGGTGCGGGACCTCTCCGCCGGCCCCGGGCTGGACGCGACCGGGGTGGAATGGCTGCGCCCGGATGGCAGCCTGCATGTGGATTTCTACAACCAATGGGCGGTGCCGCCGGCCGAGGGGGTGACCGACGCGCTGCGCCGCTGGCTCGCCGCCTCTGGGCGGTTCGGCGCGGTGGTGGGGCCGGACAGCGGTCTCGCCCCGACGCTGACCCTGGAGGGCGAGCTGACCGCGTTCCTGGGCGAGCCCGCGCGCGGGCAGGCGGAGGTCCGGCTGGCGCTGGTGCTGCGCCGGGGCGGCCGGCTGGTGACCCAGCGCGTCATCACCGGCCGGGCGCGGCTGGCCGATGCCGTGCCGGAAGCGGTGGTGCATGCCACCCTGACCGCCCTCGCCGACGCCTGCGCGGGGGTGGAACGGCTGGTCGCGGCGGCGTAGCCTCCCCGCTTCGATCCAAGGGGGGCAGCTCATGGCGCGGCTGGACGGACGGGTTGCCTTCATCACCGGGGCCGGAACCGGCATCGGCCGGGCGACGGCGCTGGCCTTCGCCGCCGAGGGGGCAAGGGTGGTGGTGGCCGAACGCAACGCCCCCGCCGGGGAGGAGACCGCGCATCTGGCCGGCCACGGCGCCATCGCCATTCCCACCGACGTGACCGAACCGGACAGCATCGAAGCCGCGCTGCGCCAGGCGGAGGCGCATTTCGGCGCGCTGCACATCCTGCACAACAATGCCGGCGGCTCGACCCCGCGGGACGGCTCGGCGGTGGACGCCCCGCTTGAGGAGTTCTGGCGGGTCATCAAGCTGGACCTGTTCGGCACCTTCCTGGGCTGCCGGTTCGGGATTCCGGCACTGGCGCGCGCCGGCGGCGGCAGCGTCATCAACATGGCCTCCAACCTGGCGCTGATGGGAATCCCCGGGCGGGATTGCTACACCGCCGCAAAGGGCGCGGTGGCGGCCCTGACCCGGTCGCTGGCGGTGGAGTTCGCCCCCGCGCGGGTGCGGGTGAACGCGCTGGCGCCGTCGGCCACCATGACCGAGCGGGTGAAGGCGCTGCTGGCGGGCAACCCGGCGCTGGGACAGTTGGCGAAATCCCACCTGCTCGGCCCGATCGCACCCGAGGATATCGCGGCGGCGGCGCTGTTCCTCGCCTGCGGCGAATCCCGGATGATCACCGGGCAGATCCTGCCGGTGGATTCCGGCGTGACGATCTCCTGAGGAGGCGGCGATGAAGATCAAGCGCATCGAGCACGTGGCGATCGCCACCGACGGACTGGACCGGGCGATGGCGCTGTTCCGCGACACGTTCGGGATTCCGCTGGAATACGAGGAGCGGATCGGCTCCATCCGGCTGGCGATGCTGCCGGTGGGGGAGACCTATGTGGAGCTGCTGGAAGGTGCCGCCGAGGGCGACGGGGTGCGGTCCTGGATCGCCGAGCGCGGGACCGGGCTGTTCCATATCTGCTTCGAGGTGGAGGATATCGACGCCGCGCTGGACGAACTGCGCGCCAAGGGGGTGAAGCTGCGCGACGAGACCCCGCGACCGGGGCATGGCGGATCGCGGATCGCGTTTCTCGATCCCGCCTCCACCGGGGGCACGCTGATCGAGCTGGCGGAACTGCCGGCGGGAGGCCACCCGTGAGCGAAGGCTTCCCCCACCCCGACTCCCTGGTCGCCCCCGAATGGCTCGCCGCCCATCGGTCGGACCCCGGCCTGCGCGTCTTCGACTGCACCACCCATCTGCTCCCCGAACCCGGCAAGCCCTATCGGGTCGTGTCGGGGCGGGCGGATTTCGAGACCGCGCATATCCCGGGCGCCCGCTTCATCGACGTGCAGGAAGACGTCTCCGATCCGGACGCGAAGCTGCGCTTCATGTGCCCCACCCAGGCACGCTTCCAGGCCGCGATGCGGCGGCTCGGGGTGCATCGCGGCGACCGGGTGATCCTCTATTCCACCGCCAATTTCTGGTGGGCGAGCCGGGTCTGGTGGCTGCTGCGCGTCTTCGGCCACGACAATGCCGCGGTGCTGGATGGTGGGCTGGCCGCCTGGCAGGCCGGCGGCCATCCGATCGCCCGCGGCCCCGAACCCGCGCCGCGGGAGGGCGATTTCGTCGCCGCCCCGCCGCGCCCGCTGATGGCCGACAAGGCCGATGTGCTGGTCGCCCTGGCCGATGGCGGCGTCTGCACGCTCAACGCCCTGACCGCCGCCCAGCACGCCGGCACCGGCGGCAACAGCTATGGCCGCCCCGGCCATATCGCCGGCAGCGTGAACGTGCCGGCGGCCGAGCTGGTGGATCCCGCCACCGGGCGGCTGCGCCCGGCCGAGGAGCTGCGCGCGAAATTCGCCGCCGCCGGCGCGCTGGACCGGCCGGTCATCGCCTATTGCGGCGGCGGGATCGCCGCCAGCGGCGATGCGCTGGTGCTGACCATGCTGGGCCAGCCGGAGGTGCGCGTCTATGACGCCTCGCTCTCGGAATGGGCGCCCGATCCGGCGCTGCCGATGGCCACCTCCTGAGCGCAGGCCGCGCACAGCCAGCCGGCGAAGGCGGCCAGCGCCGGGTCGGCCTCGTGGCGCAGCTCGTACTGCAAGACGAACCAGCGCCGGGTCGGCCGCGCCAGCTTATGCGCCCGCGCCACCGCGCCCCGCGCCAGGTCGGGGCCGAGCAGCGCCTCGATGGCGATGGCGAAGCCCAGCCCGGCGGCAGCGGCCTCCAGCGCCAGGCCGATGCTCTCGAAGCTGCTGCCGGACTCCGCCGGCACCGCGCCGAAGCCGGCATGATCCAGCCAGCGCCGCCAGTCATCCGGGCGCGGGCGGGCGTGCAGCTTGGGCACCGTCGCGAAATCCGCCGGCCCAGCGGCAAGAAAGGACGGCGCACAAACCGGAACGGTGGCGATCGGCAGCAGCCGATGGGAGAGGAGCCCGGCCCGCGGCGCGCCGTCGGTCACCGCGATCACCGCGTCATGCCGGGCCGGCACCAGGTCGAGCGGGCTCGAGCTGGTGTGCAGCTCCACCGCCAGATCCGGATGCGCCAGCGCCAGCGCCGCCCAGCGCGGCAGCAGGAACCGGGCGGCGAACAGTCCGTAGGCGCCGATGGACAGCCGCCGGGGCGGGCGCAGCCGCACCCCGGCGGCGGCATCGGCGATACCGTCCAGCGCGGTGCGGCAGGCCTCGGCCAGGGCCGCCCCCGGGGCCGTCAGCACCAGGCCGGACGGGCGGCGCAGGAACAGGGCGTGCCCCAGCGCCGCTTCCAGTCCACGCAGATGCCGGCTGACCGCCCCGGGGGTCAGCGCCAGCTCCTCGGCGGCGCGGGTGACCGACAGGTGCCGCGCGGCGGCCTCGAAGGCGCGGACGGCGTGCAGCTTGGGCAGGCGGCGCCAGGGCATGAGGTTGAGTCTCGCTCAAACCATCGGGCCGGGAAAGCGATGGCGGCCCCACCATAACCCGGGTAGGACCGGCGCCACCGCTGAAGGAGCCGGCCCATGAACGCCATGCCGCCCCTGGCCCCCGCGCCGCTGATCCCGCCCGATTGCGCCGGCCTCGATTTTTTCGCCATCGACCGGTCGCTGCGCGACCTGCTGGCGATCTACCTGCCGCCACGCTGGCACGACGCCCTGACCCCGCATTTCGCCCGCCTGGGCCAGATTGCCGGCGGGCGGCTCGACGCCCTGGCGCGGATCGCCGACCGTCACGGCCCGGTGCTGCATCCCCGCGACCGCTACGGCAACGACGAGGACTGGATCGAATACCATCCGGCCTACCGCGAGATGGAGCAAATCGCGTTCGGCGACTTCGCCTTCCACGCCATGTCGCACCGCGCCGGCGTGCTCGGCCAGGACGCGGCCCTGCCTTCGGTGGCGAAATACGCCTTCCAGTATCTGTTCACCCAGGCCGAGTTCGGCCTGATGTGCCCGGTCAGCGTCACCGATACCTCGATCCACATCCTGCGCCGCTTCGCCAGCCCCGAATTGCAGGCCTACCTGCTGCCGCGGATGCTCTCGGCCGATCCGGAAACGATGTGGAAAGGCACCCAGTTCATGACCGAGCGCGAGGGCGGCTCGGATGTCGGGGCCATCCGCACGCGCGCGGTGCCGGACGGCGACCGCTGGTTGCTGACCGGCAACAAATGGTTCAACTCGCACGCCGATGCCGACGTGGCGCTGATCCTGGCCCGGCCGGAGGGCGCGCCCGCCGGCACCGGCGGCCTCGCGCTGTTCGCCCTGCCGCGGCGGCGCCGCGACGGCAGCCGCAATTCGTACCGGATCGTCCGGCTCAAGGACAAGCTCGGCACGAAATCCATGGCCAGCGGCGAGATCGACCTGCACACGGCGGAAGCCTATCTGGTCGGCCCCGCCGATGCCGGGATCCGGCAGATGATGGAGCAGGTGAACCGCTCGCGCCTGTCGCACGGCGCGCGCGCCGCCGGCATGATGCGCCGTTGCGTGAACGAGGCGCTGGCGGCCGCGCGCGGGCGCAACGCCTTCGGCCGCGCGGTGATCGATTTCCCGCTGATGCGCCGGCAGTTGCTCAAGCTGATGGTGCCGGCCGCGCAGGCGCTGTCGATGACCTTCGCCACCGCCGACGCCCTGGACCGCGGCGCCGCGGCGGAGTTGCGCCTCCTGACCGGGCTGCTGAAGCTCCGCGCCTGCCGCGACAACATCCCCGTCGCCACCGGGGCGATGGAGGCGCGTGGCGGCAACGGCTACATCGAGGACTACGTCACCGCCCGGCTGATCCGCGATGCTCAGGTCGGGCTGCTCTGGGAAGGCACCAGCAACATCAACGCGCTGGACGTGATCGGCCGCGCGGTGGGCAAGCTGGGGGCGCAGCGGGCGCTGGGGGCGCTGCTGCGCGGCCGGCTCGCTCAGGCCGCCGCCCTGCCGGCCGGGTTCCGCGCCCGCCTCGGCCACGCCTGGGACCGCGCCGAGGCCCTCGCCGCCGCCGCCCCCGAAGACGCCCTGGCCCGTCAGGCCGCGCGCGCCCTCTATGACGCCGCCAGCGCGGTGCTGATGGCGTGGGAAGCCACCCGCCCCGGCGCGGACGCGCGCCGCGCCCTGCTGGCGCGGATGGTGCTGGAACACCGGCTGACCCCGCGCGACCCGCTGGCCCCGGCCCTGGCGGAATGGGAAACCCCCGCCGCCAACCTGCTGCTGGGGGAAGCGCCGGCGACGCTGGCGGAGGTCGCCCCGCTACTCGACTGACGCGACCGGCTCGAGCCCCATCGCCTGCGCCAGCCGGTCCAGCCGGCGGATCACGCTGTCGCCCTCGAACAGCCCGGCGGCGGGATCGAGCCGCAGCGCGAGCCGCCCGTCCTCCACCCGCAGTGCGACGCCGGCCAGCAGTTCCGGCGTGCCGGCCGACAGCGAGTAGGCCAGCCGCAGCGCCATCCCCAGCACCTCCGCCCGGTGCGCCGCCGCCACATCGAGCAACGTGCGGGCGGGACGCAGGAACGGCATCTCCGGATCGGCCTCGTAACGCAGCGCGATGGTGAGGGCCAGGAAGGCACGCGCGGTGTGGTCGAGCCCGATCCCGGGCTGGCGGAACACGCGCAGGAACGCCTGCTCGGCGCGGAACTCGGGATGGTCGCGGGCGCCGAGGTCGGACATCCAGCAGGCGGCCTCCCGCAGCCGGCGGGCGGCGCTGGGTTCGTCGGGGAACAGCGCCGCGGTCCAGCCGATCAGCGCCGGCGGCATTTCGGTATCGCGGCCGAGGAAGCCGGCATAGTGCCGCCCGGCCGCCAGCAGCGGGTCCTCGGCCGCGATCTCGGGCGGGATCCGGCTCAGATACCAGCCTTCGCGCAAGCCGGAGGCGGAGAACACCACCCGGCGCGGCGCGCCGAGGCGCAGCAGCCGGCGCAGCACGGTGGCGGCGAAGGGCAGGTCCTCGATCCGCCGGCGCGGCATCCCGGGCAGACGTTCCAGCGCGCGGCGGCCGGCGGTGGCGATCATCACCGCGAGTTCCCGCGCCTCCTCCCGCCCGATCGTGTACTGGTGGACCATGCGCAGCGGATAGGCGACCTGCGCCATGTGAACCCGCGCCAGCGCCCGCCAGGCGCCGCCGACCAGATAGAGATCGCGCTCGGCCATCTCGCCGAGCCAGGGCACCGCATCCAGATCGGCATCGACGATGGCGCGCGCCCGGTCGGGATCGTTGCCGGCGCGTTCGGCCAGGCGGATCACGCCGAGGCCCAGGGTGCGCGCCCCGGCATGGCCGCCCCCGCTGATGCGCAGCAGTTCCAGCGACCCGCCGCCGATATCGGCGACCACCCCATCGGCGTCGGGGATGCCGCACAGCACGCCGCGCGCCGCGAGATCGGCCTCGTCGGTTCCCGACAGCACGCGGATCGCCACCCCCGGCAGGCGCGCGCCCAGGTCGGCGACGAACGCCGCGCCGTTGGCGGCATCGCGCACCGCCGCGGTGGCCAGCACCTCGATCGGCGCCGCCCCCATCGCCCGGGCCACCGCGTGATAGCGCGCCAGCACCACGAAGGCGCGCGCCATGCCGTCCGGGTGCAGCCTGCCGGTGGCTTGCAGGCCGCGGCCCAGGCGCAGCACCGCCTTCTCGTTGAAGATCGCCACCGGGTTGCGGGCACGCCCCTCATAGACCACCAGCCGGACCGAGTTCGACCCGAGATCGACCACCGCGCAGCGCGGCCGTTCCTGCGGCATGCTCAATCCTCGATGGTGCGGTCCGCGCGCCGCACCGGCGCGGCCGTGAGCACCGGGCCATGCAATGCCGAGCCGCGGCCCGAGAGCGACGGGTTGGTCATGAAATAATCATGCGCCGAGACCGGCTTGCGCCCGGGCGCCACCCGTCGCCAGGTGCCATCGGCGCGCAACTCCCACGATTGCAGGCTGTCGCGCAGATTGACCCCCATGATCTGGTCCAGCACCTGGGCATGCACGGTCGGGTTGGTGATCGGCACCAGGGTCTCCACCCGCCAGTCCATGTTCCGCTCCATCCAGTCGGCCGAGCTGATATAGACCCGCGCCAGCCGCGACGGCAGCTTGTGCCCGGACCCGAAGACGCAAATGCGCGCGTGTTCCAGGAACCGTCCGACGATGGATTTCACCCGGATGTTCTCCGAGAGCCCGGGCACCCCGGGGCGCAGGCAGCAGATGCCCCGCACCACCGCCATCACCGACACCCCGGCCGCCGAGGCCCGGTAGAGCGCATCGATCAGCGCCGTATCCACCAGCGAGTTGAGCTTGAGCCAGATGCCGGCCGGCCGCCCGGCATGGGCGAAGGCGATCTCGCGGTCGATCAGCTCCAGCAGCGCCGGGCGCAGGGTGAGCGGCGAGAAGGCGATCGCCTCCATCCCCTCCGGCCGCGCATAGCCGGTGAGGTAGTTGAACAGCCGCGCCGCGTCGCGGGTCAGCGCCGGCTCGCAGGTGAAGAACGAGAGATCGGTATAGATGCGCGCCGTGATCGGATGGTAATTCCCGGTCCCGAAATGGGCGTAGGAGCGCATCTGCGCGCCCTCCCGCCGCACCACCAGCGAGAGTTTCGCATGCGTCTTCAGCGCCGCGAAGCCATAGACCACCTGCACCCCGGCCGCTTCCAGGGTGCGCGCGAGGCGGATGTTGGTCTCCTCGTCGAAGCGGGCGCGCAGCTCGATGACCGCGGTGACGAACTTGCCGGCCTCGGCCGCCTCGATCAGCGCCTTCACGATCGGGCTGTCGCGCGAAGTGCGATAGAGCGTCTGCTTGACCGCGATCACGCTGGCGTCGCCGGCCGCCTGGCGGAGGAACTGCACCACCACGTCGAAGCTCTCGAACGGGTGATGGACGATGATGTCCTTGGCGCGGATGGCGGCGAAGCAGTCGCCGCCGAAATCGCGGATGCGTTCGGGAAAGCGCGGCGTGTAGGGCGCGAACAGCAGGTCCGGGCGGTCATCGACGATCATCTGGCGCAGATCGACCACCCCGAGGATGCCGGCCTCGATGAAAATCTCATCGCGGGTGGCGCCGAGCTCGCCGGCCACCAGCTCGGCGAGGTCAGGCGGCATGTCGGCCGAGAGGGTGAGGTGGATCGCCACCCCCCGGCGCCGGCGCTTCAGCGCGGTCTCGTAGGAGCGGACGAGGTCCTCGGCCTCCTCCTCGAACTCGATGTCGGTGTCGCGGATGAGGCGGAACATCCCGCGACCGGCCACCTCGAAATCGGGGAACAGTCGGCGCAGGAAACGACCGACCAGATCTTCCAGGATGACGAAGCGGATGGCGCGCCCGGCGCCCGGCAGGCGGACGAACCGGTCCACCTGCGCCGGCAGCGGGATCAGGACCCGCATCACGTGCCCGTCCTCGATCCGGCTCAGGCGCAGCGCCATCACCAGCCCGAAATTGGGAATGAACGGGAACGGATGCGCGGGGTCGATGGCGAGCGGCGTCAACACCGGGAACACCCGCTCCATGAACCAGGATTCGGCCCAGATCAGGTCGGCGGCGTCGAGGGTGGCGGTTTCGGCCACGACCATCCCGGCATCGGCCAGCTGCCCCCGCAGCTCGCGCCAGACCCGCTGCTGGTCGGCCAGCAGGGTCTCGGCGCAGCGGCGGATGTCGGCCAGCTGCCGCGCCGGGGTGCGCCCGTCCGGGCTCGGCGCGGTGACCCCGGCCTTGGCCTGGCCGATCAGCCCGGCCACCCGCACCGAGACGAATTCGTCCAGATTGGCCGCCGAGATCGACACGAAGCGCAGGCGTTCCAGCAGCGGGTGGCGCGGATTTTCCGCCTCCTCCACCACCCGGTGGTTGAAATCCAGCCACGAGAGCTCGCGGTTGATGAACCGCCCCGGGTCGTCCGGCGCGATCGTCGGCGCGACGTGGGCGGCCGGCGCGCTCACCGCCGCAGGCGCTGATCGAGCGCCGCGGCGACCTCGGCGATCAACCCGGTCCAGTTGCCCGGCACGTCCTGGCGGAACAGCCGCACGGAAGGGTACCAGGGGCTGTCGGAGCGATCGAGCAGCCAACGCCAGTCGGGCGCCTTGGCCAGCATGATCCAGACCGGCCGGCCGAGCGCGCCGGAGAGATGGCCCATCGAGGTATCGACGGTGATGACGAGATCGAGCTGCGCCACCAGCGCCGCGGTCTCCTCGAAATCCGCCAGCTCCTCCGAGATGTCGGCGAGCCCGTTGAAGGCGGCGGCGGCCGGGCGATCGAGCTCCGGGAACGGCTTCTGCAACGAAATGAAGGTGACCCCTTGGGTGGCGGCGAGCGGGGCGAGCTGGGCGAGCCGGATGGAGCGGCGGCGGTCGTTGGGATGGGTCGGCCGCCCGCTCCAGGCCATGCCGACGCGCAGGGTGGGGCGCGGGGCGAGTTCGTCGAGCCGGGCCCGCCATTTCCCCTCCCGCGCCGGATCGGATGTCAGGTAGGGCACCGTGTTCGGGATGGTGGCCTCGCTCACCCGCAGCAGCCACGGCAGCGAGGACAGCCGCGTATGCGCGGCGTGGCCGGGAATCTCGTTCCATTTGTGATAGACCTGCGTCACCCCGGGGAGGCGCGCGAGCAGCGGCGCCATCTCCGCCGAGCAGCCCAGCACCACCTCCCGGCAGCGTTCCGCGACCTGCGGGATGAAGCGGCAGAACTGCAACGTATCCCCGTAGCCCTGATCGCCGATCAGCAGCAGCCGCCCGGTCGGGATCGCCATCCCGTTCCACGGCGCCGAGGTGATGCGCGGCAGCTGGTTCTTCCCGGCGGCGGTTTCGTTCCGCCACTCATATTCGATCCAGCCGGGGTCGTATTCGCCGCGCGCCAGCAGGTTCTGCGCCAGTGCCAACCGCGCGTCGGGGTGGCTGGGGTTGAGCCCGATCGCGCGCAACAGGCAGGCGATGGCGTTGTCGCGCTCGTCCAGATCGGTGAAGGCGAGCGACAGGTTGACGAGGTTGTCGGCATTGTCCGGCGCCAGCCGCACCGCCTCCCGCCCGGCGGCGGCGGCCTCGGTCACCCGGTTGAGGATGCGGTAGAGCGAACAGAGATTGGCGTGCCACGACGCCACCCCGGGATGGCGCGCCAGCGCGCGTTCCAGCAAGGTCACGGCGCGTTCCGGGTCGCCCGAATGGGCGGCGATGACGCCTTGCAGCGCGAGCGCGCTCGGATGCTCGGGCGAGGTGGCGAGCACGTCGCGGCAGATGCCGTCCGCCTCCCCGTATCGTTTCGCCTGGGTGGCGGCCTGGGCGCGCCCCAGCGCCTGCTCGACCGTTTCCTTGCCCGGGTCCGGGGTCGTTTCGCTCATGTCCGCTCCTTGCCGCGCCGGCGCCGACTATAGGGGCCGGCCAGCACCCGGGTCCAGGGATTCACCGCCCCCAGCACATGGGCCGCGGCCAGCCGCGCGGCGCCGGCTGCGGCCAGGGCGGCGCGCCGCGCGGGGTCGCGGATCAGCCCGGACAGGGCGGCGAACCAGGCCTCCGGCGCATTCGCCACCAGCATCCCGCCCACCCCGTCGGCCGGCGAGCCGCGATAGGCCGGCGCGTCGGAGGCCACGGTCACCAGCCCCAACGCCGCGTAATCCAGCGCCTTGATCGCCGATTTCGCATCATTGAACCGCCCCGGCGCCAAGGGCGCGAGCCCGATATCCCAGCCCGGCTGCCGGGTGATCCAATCGACGAAGCCGGGATAGGACGCGGCGGCCGGCGGCGGCGCGACCCGGTTGGCCCAGCCGGGCAGGCTGCCCGCGGTGACGCCGATGACATCGATCGCGACATCGGCGCCGAAACTCGCGTGCAGCTGGTCCAACGCCGGGCGGATCAACGCGAAATCCTCCCCATGCGTCGCGGTGCCCATGCAGAGCAGCCGCACCGGCCCGGCGGGCGGCGGGCGGGCAAGGGGCTGCCACAGCCGTTCGTCCAGCGCATTCACCACCACCACCACCCCGGGGCGCAGCCGCCCGATGCGACGGGCGAGCGCCGGGGTGGAGACGGTGACCACATCCGCCGCCGCCAGCAGCGCGCGCACCGCCGGGGCCAGCGGGGCCAGCCGCGCCGCGTCCGGATGCGCGGGTGGGATCGCCAACAGGTCGTCGTCCAGGTCGTAGATCAGCCGTTGCCGATGGGCCCGGCAATGGGCGATCAGCGCCTCGGCGCCCGCCAGGTCTGTCAGCGCGTGGCGTTGCGTGAGCACCGCCCCGCCCGCGGTGGCGGGCCAGGGGCCGACGGCGCCGGCCAGCCGCACCGCCGCGCCGAGGGCACGTTCCAGCGGCAGCAGCAGGCGGATATGCGCGCAGGGGGTCGGCTCTCCGTCATCGTAACATTCGGCGATGACGGTCACCGCCTCGGTCACCGGCGCCGGCACCGGGGGAGGCGGAACGGCGGGCGGCACGAGATCGGGGCCGAGGGACGCGAACGCCGCCAGCCAATCGGCGGCCGGGGCGGCGGGCGGCAGCAGCCGCGTGTAAGCCCGCTCGGCCAGACGTTCGGGAAAGGCGCCGATCGCCGGCGCCACCACCGGCAGCCGCGCCGCCAGCGCGGCGCTCAGCGTGTAGCTCCAGGTCTCCGGCCATTGCGCCGGAAACCACGCCAGGTCCGGGCGATGCCGGGCGAGCAGCCCCGGCAGCTCGCCCTCCCGGTAGGCGCCGGTGACGGTGACCCGGGCGGCGACGGATGCCGGCAGCGGCTTCTCGGGCGCGCCGATCAGGGTGAAGCGCAGCACGGCGGGATCGGCCGCCGCCACCGCCTCGGCGAACAGAGCGGCGCCCTTCTGCGGCGCCAGCACCCCCAGCACCGCCACATGCAGCGGCGTGCCCCGGCGGCGCGGCGGACGCGGCGGCGGCGCCGGCGCGGTCTCGTGCGGCGCCAGGACGGCACGGGCGCCGAGGCCATGGCGCGCCAGCCGCGTCGCGGCGTCGCGCGAGGGGCAGAACACCCGCCTGGCATCCAGAAACATCCAGGCATGGCGCTGCCGCCAGGCGGTGATGTCGCGCGCGCCGTGGCTCGGCCGGTTGGCGATGCAGGCGTTGCAGGCGGACGGGCCGGGTTCGCCGCAATACGCGCCATGCGGCAGCGGCAGCAGATTCACCTGCGGACAGATCCCGTAATAATCATGCAGCGTGGTCTCGAACGGGACGTTGAGAATCCGCAGCAGCGCCGCCGGATCGAAATCGAACCCCATGACGTGGTGGACATGGGCGCGGGTGACGCCGGCGGCGCGCAGCAGCGCGGCCAGCGCATCCAGCCCCTCGGCGGGCACCACCGCCGGCGGATGGTCGGGAATGGCCGGGAAGGACAGGGCGGTGCCGCGCGCGTGCGGGCGGATCAGGACGAAGGCGCCGCCCCCACCCGCCACCTGCTCGGCGACGGCGCGGGCGACGCCACCGCCGAGGTCGTGGCAGAACAGCGCGGTCACCGGCCCGCCGGCGGCGCGCAGCAGCGCGGCGGTCAGCGCGTAGCGGGCCGGGTCGGCCGGGTCGCGCGCGACGTGATGGGCCACCTGCGTCGCATAGCGGGGCCAGCGCCGGGCCAGGATTTCCTGCGCGCGGCGGATCGGCGCCGGATCGGCCCCGAAGCTGACCGCGCCCTCGTGATGCACATAGGTATCGCAGGCGAGACGATGCTCCCAGCCGGCGGCGGCGGCGCGCAGGCAGAAATCGTTCTCCTCGCCGTAGCCGCGGCCGAAGGTTTCCGCATCGAATCCGCCTACCGCATCCAGGGCGGCGCGGCGGATATACATGCAGAACCCGACGGTGGTGGGCACCGCCACCGCGCGCCCGGCATTCACCGCCCGGGTGGCGGCATCCAGCGCCGCGGTCGCCATCCCGAACGCCGGCGCCCCGCCGGCGAGGGTGGGATAGCCGCAGATGGTGGCGTTGTTGGAGAACGGCGAGACCGAGGCGATGCGCGGCCCGGCATGGGCGTGGCCGGCCAGGCGGGCGAGCCAGCCCGGAGCCACCTCGGTATCGGCGTTCAGCAGCACCACGTCATGCGGCGCGGCGGCGGCCATGCCGCGGTTGACGGCGGCGACGAAGCCCTGGTTGCGCGTCTGGCGCAGCAGCAGAACCCGCCCCTCGGCGCCGAGCCCGCGCAGCCAGCCGGCGAGCGCGCGATCGGGCGAGGCATCGTCGATCACGATCACCCGCCCGGTCGGCCGGTCGGGGTCGGCCAGGACGCTTTCGATGCAGCGCTTCGTCTCCGCCAGCCCGCGATAGACCGGGACGATCACGTCCACGACCACCCCGGGCGGCGGCGCCGGCGGGCGCGCGGTGGAGGGCAGGAAGGCCGCCGGGTCGAAGACCGGCTCGGTGGCGAAGCCACGCCGGCGGCCGATCCGCAAATGAAACAGCAGCGGGTTGTCGGCGGCCTCCGGGTGGCGCGCCGCGTACCAGGTGGCATCGAAGCGCGGATGCGGGTTATCGCCGCGCGCGGCACCGGTGCGCAGATAGAACAGCAGCGGGTGGACACCGTTTTCCGCCGCGTCCGGGTAATGCGCCCGGTACCAGGCGCCCTCGAAGAACGGGTTGGGGTCGCGCCCCTCGGTCAGGCCGTGATGCAGATAGTGCAGCACCGGATCGAGCCCGGTGCCGGCCACGTCCGGGTAGCGGCGCCGGTACCACTCCGGGTCGCAGAGCAGGCGAAAACTGGCTTCCAGCGCCCCGGCCGGGTCAGGCGGCGACATGCAGCACGGCGTAGAACTCGCCGCGGTCGCGCAGCGTGGGGTAGAGGCGCTCCACCCTGAGCGGCGACAGGCTGGCGGCCGCCAAGGTCTCGATCAGGTCGCGGAAGCTGGCGGGCGTGAACTGCCAGGCGTGCAGATCATGGGTAAGGCCCGGCTGGTGCAGCGCCGCCAGCGCCGGGGCGATGCGGTCGGGCAGCGCCGGGTCGGCCGCCGGCAACGGCCCATGATCGCCCTGCCAGTGCCGCGCCGGGTCGTTATGGGTCTGCCAGAGATGCTGCGCCAGCACCGCCCGCGGCGGATAGGTGGCGGCGGCGGCGTGGTAGGCGGCCAGCACGTCGGCCAGGGTGGAGGCCGGAACGAAATGATCGAACGCATAGCGATGATCGGGGACCACCAGGAAGACCCGCCCGCCCGGCGTCAGCACCGCGGCGAGGTCGGTCAGATGCGTGACCAGGCACGGCTGATGCTCGATGCAATGCGCCGAGTAGATGGTCTCGAACCGCTCGCGGATCAGCGCGCCATAGGGTTCGCCGCGCCAGACGTAATCGATCTCCGGCACCTCGGCGGCGTTGGCCCAGGCCAGGGTGGCGGCGGTGGCGCGCAGCGCCTCGGTCGGCATGATGTCGAGGTAGCGGGCCGGCACGGTGCGGTGCGGCGCGGCGCAGGGCGCGCAGAACGGCCCGATCTCCAGCATCGGCGTATCGGGCGGGATCAGCGCGACGAAGCGGGCGCGCGAGGTCACCGCCGAGCAGGGGCGCCCCTCGGCCTCGCCATAGGCACGGTAGTGGCCGCGCAGCGCCGCCTCGTCCTGGCCGGCGAGGTCGGTGCCGTGCGGCGGGGCGGCGTAGAGCGCGGGGTCGAACGCGGGGGGCAGGGGGGCTTGCATGATCTGCCTTTTAGCATGGTTGACGGCCCCGCCGCGACGGGGACAGTCTCCGGCGGCTGCCCGGGAGGGACCGATGGACCTGCGCTTCACCGAGGCCGAGCGCGCCTTCCGCGAGGAGGCCCGCCGCTTCTTCCGCACCGAGATTCCCGCCGCCATCCGCGACAAGCTGCGCGACGGGGAGCACCTGACCCGCGACGAGATGATCGCCTCGCAGCGCATCCTGAACGCGCGCGGCTGGGCGGTGCCGAACTGGCCGGTGGCCTGGGGCGGGCAGGACTGGTCGCCGGTGCAGGTCTATCTCTACCAGGACGAGATGCAGCTTGCCTATTGCCCGTCGCCGATCGCGTTCAACTGCTCGATGGTCGGTCCGGTCATCGCCCAGTTCGGCTCGGAGGCACAGAAGCGCCGCTTCCTGCCGCGCGCGGCCAATGCCGATGATTTCTGGTGCCAGGGATTTTCCGAGCCCGGATCAGGCTCCGATCTCGCCTCCCTGCGCACCCGCGCCGAGCGCAAGGGCGACATCTACATCGTCAACGGCCAGAAGATCTGGACCACGCTGGCGCAATACGCCGACTGGATCTTCTGCCTGGTGCGCACCGACCCCGCGGCCAAGCAGCAGGAGGGCATCAGCTTCCTGCTGATCGACATGAAATCCAAGGGCATCACCGTCCGCCCGATCGTCACCATCGACGGCGGGCGCGAGGTGAACGAGGTCTTCTTCGACAATGTCGAAGTCCCGGCCGACCAGCTGGTGGGGCAGGAGAACAAGGGCTGGGACTACGCCAAGTTCCTGCTCGGCAACGAGCGCACCGGCATCGCCCGGGTCGGCACCTCCAAGGCGCGGGTGGCACGGCTCAAGCAGCTGGCCGCGCTGGAACGGGTGGGCGACACGCCGCTGATCGAGGACCCGCGCTTCCGCGAACGCCTGGCGGCGGTGGAGATCGAGCTCAAGGCGCTGGAGATGACCCAGCTGCGGGTGGTCTCCGACGAGCGCAAGCGCGAGAAAGGGCGGCAGAACCCAGCCTCCTCCATCCTCAAGCTGAAAGGCTCGGTGATCCAGCAGCTTCTGACCGAGCTGACGATGGAGGTGGTGGGGCCCTACGTGATGCCCTATCAGCCGCCCGAGCAGGCGCAGAACGAGCCGTTCGTCGGCGCCGACTACGCCGCCGCCGCCGGGCCGACCTATTTCAACATGCGCAAGGTCTCGATCTATGGCGGGTCGAACGAGATCCAACGCAACATCATCGCCAAGGCGATCCTGGGGCTTTAGGCACCCCCGGGAGCGCCGATCATCCCCGGGAAGCGCTGCATCTCCCCGCCCAGCGCCACCCAGGGCTGGGCGCTGTCGCAGAAAATCTCTACCGCGGGCTTCACCCAGCCCGCATCGTCCAGGCTGCCGGTCAGCACCATCACCATGCCCGGCATCGCCTCGGCGCGGGCAAACAGGCTGGAGCCGCAGGCGGGGCAGAACTGGCGCAGCATCGCCTTGCCGCTGTCGCCGGTGTCGCGGAAAGTCGCCGGGCTGCCGGTGACCGTCAGCGCCGCCTCCGGCATTCCCACCACCGAGGAGAAGGCGCTGCCGGTGGCGCGCTGGCAGTTGTGGCAATGGCAGACGCCGACGAAGGCAGGCTCGCCATCGGCGGTGTAGCGCACGGCGCCGCACAGGCAGCCGCCGGTGAAGCTGGGCATGCGGGTCTCTCCCTGTTGCACCGCGCGAAGCTGCCTCACCCAGGCCAGGCGCGCAAGCGCGCGGGCATGACCGATTTGTTGCCGCCGCCGACCCCGGACAGTTGCGTCTCAGGGCCGCTCGTTGCCGAAGATGATGGTGCCGGAAGCAGCGAACATGCCCCCCACGCCATGACAGACCGAGATTTTCGCGCCCGCGACTTGCGCCGGTGCGATCCCGCGCATCTGCCGCACGCTCTCCTGCAACGCATACATCCCGTACATCCCGGAGTGCATATAGGACAGCCCGCCGCCATTGGTGTTGAGCGGCAGCTTCCCGCCCGGCGCGGTATTCCGCTCGGCGATGAACCGCCCGGCCTCCCCGCGCGGCACGAAGCCCAGATCCTCCAGCCCATAGAGCGGCAGATGCGCGAAGGCGTCATAGATCATCAGGTGATCGACGTCCTCATGGGTGATCCCGGCCTCGCGGAAGGCGGTGGGCCCGGCGACGCGGAACGCGCGCGAGGAGGTGAAATCCTCCATCTGGCTCACCATCGGCGTCTCCACGCTCTCCCCGGTGCCCAGGATATAGACCGGCTTGCGGGGAAAATCCCGCGCCCGCTCGGCCGATGTCAGGATCAGCGCGCCGCCGCCATCGGTCACCAGGCAGCATTGCAACAGCCGAAACGGGTAGGCGATCATGCGCGAATTCAGCACGTCTTCCACGGTGATCGGGTCGCGGAAGGTCGCGCGCGGGTTCTTCGCCGCCCATTCCCGCTGCACCACCGCGACCATGGCGATCTGCTCATGCGTCACGCCATAGGTCTTCATGTAGCGCAGCACCGGGATCGGGAACAGCGACGGCGGGCCCATCGGGCCGAACGGCTGCTCGAACTGCCCGGCGAGCGACGATGGCGGCACCGTCCGCGGCGGGTTGCCGACCCGCGACTTGCCGCTTTCCCCATGCGTCACCAGCACCGTCTTGCACAGGCCCGACGCGATCGCCGCCGCCGCGTGGCGGACATGGATCATGAACGAACACCCGCCCACCGAGGTGCCATCCACCCAGGACGGCGTGATGCCCAGGTAATGCGCGATCTGCTGCGGCGTCTCGACCGCGGTCGCCACCCCGTCGATATCCGCGGGCTTCAGCCCGGCATCCGCCATCGCGTTCAGCGCGGCATCGGCGTGCAGCTGGATCTGGCTCATATCCGGAATGGTGCCGAGGCGGGTGGTTTCGGCCGCACCCACGATGGCGACGCTGTTCGGGGTCATCGCGGTCAGCCTTTCGCCGGGCGGAACAGGGGCAGGGTGATCTCGTCATCGAGCTTCTCGAAGGCAACTTCGAGAGGCATATCCAGTGCCAACGCCTCCGGCGTCTGCGCGCAGCCGGTGATGTTGCTCATCATGCGCGGCCCTTCGTCGAGCTGCACCACGGCGATGGCATAGGGCGGCGTGAACCCCGGCACCTTCCGGTGATGGATCACATAGCTGTAGAGGCTGCCGCGGCCGGAAGCAGCGAACACGCTGACCGAGCGCGAGGCGCAGGCGGGGCAGAACGGGCGCGGCGGGAAATACACCTTCGCGCAGGCATCGCAGCGTTGCAGCCGGAGTTCCCCCGCGCGGGTGCCGTCCCAGAAATGCTGGGTCTCGGGCGTCGGCTGCGGACGGGCGCGGGCGGGCTCGGGCATGGGGTTTCCTCCTGGCCCGGGCATTGGAACCCGGGCCGCGGAGCGGTGCAAGGGCCGGATCAGCCCGCGGTCAGCAGCGCGCGCACCGCCGCGGGGCGCGGGATCGGCGCCACCGCCCCGTAGCCGGTGCATTTCAGCGCCGCGGCGGCGTTGGCGTAGCGCGCGGCGTCCTCCGGCGCATCGCCGGCCAGGATGCGGGCGAGGAAGCTGCCGCAGAACGTATCCCCCGCCCCGGTCGCATCCACCGCAGCCACCCGATGGGCGGGCATATCCAGCCGGCCCCGCGCGGTCGCCAGCGCCACCCCGCCGGCCCCGCGCTTGAACGCCACGATCCCCGGGCCGAGGCCGCGGTAATGCGCCAGGATGGCAGCCGGGTCGGTCAGGCCCAGCATCGCGAGGGCATCCTCCTCGCCGGGGAAGACGATGTCGGCCATGGCGATGGCGGCTTCCATCACCGCCCGCGCCCGCGCCGGCGGCCACAGCCGCGGCCGGTAGTTGGTATCGAACGCCACCAGCGCCCCGGCGGCGCGGGCGGCGGCGATGGCGGCCAGCCCCGCATCGGCGGCGGCGGCGGAAATGCCCAGGCTGATCCCGGACAGGAACAGCGCCCGGCAGGCGCCGATCGCGGCCAGCGGCAGATCGGCCGGGGCGTAGTTGGCGGCGGCGGAATTGGCGCGATAGTGCAGGAACCGGTGCCCCTCCGGCCCGTGGAAAACGAAATACACCGCCGTGGGGTGGCCGGGATCGGTGCGGACGGTGGCGGCATCCACCCCCTCGCGCGCCCACATCGCGCGGAACGCCTCCCCGGCCGGATCGTCGCCGATGGCGGCGATCATCCCCACCGAAGCCCCGGCGCGGGCGGCGGCAACGGCGGCGTTCGAGGTATCGCCCCCGTGGCCCTCCAGATACAGCACCCGGCCTTCGGCATCGGCGGGCAGCCGGTTGAACTCCAGCATCGGTTCGCCCATGCAGAGCAGTTCGGCATGCATCCCGGCGCGGCTCCCCCGTGGTCCGGGGCGCAGTCTAGCGCGCGCCGGCGGGGCCGCCTAACGTGGCCGGGTTCCAACCGGAGGAGGTTCGTTCATGCCAGGAATGCTGCAAGGCAAGGTCGCGGTGGTCACCGGATCGGGCGGCGGGATCGGCCGCGAGATCGCGCTGATGATGGCCGGCCAGGGGGCGAAGATCATCATCAACGACGTCGGCGCCTCGGTCTCCGGCGAGGGCGCCTCGGCCACTCCGGCCCAGCAGACCAAGCAGCTGATCGAACAGCGCGGCGGCATCGCCGAGATCAGCACCGATTCGGTTTCGGAATGGGGCAGCGCCCAGAAGATCATCCAGGCCGCGCTGGATCATTTCGGGCGCATCGACATCGTGGTGAACAACGCCGGCATCCTGCGCGACGTGATCTTCCACAAGATGACGCCGGAGGACTGGCTGGCGGTGATCGGCGTGCACCTGAACGGCAGCTTCTTCACCAGCCGCGCCGCCGCCGAGCATTTCCGCAAGCAGGAGAGCGGCGCCTTCGTGCACATGTCGTCCACCTCCGGGCTGATCGGCAATTTCGGCCAGGCCAACTACGCCGCCGCCAAGCTCGGGATCACCGCGCTGTCGAAGTCGATCGCGCTCGACATGAAGCGCTACAATGTGCGCTCGAACTGCATCGCGCCGTTCGCCTGGAGCCGGATGACCAGCACCATTCCCGCGACCACGCCGGAACAGCAGGCGCGGGTGGCGAAGATCCAGGCGATGACGCCGGACAAGAACGCGCCCTGCGCGGTCTTCCTGGCCTCGGACGCGGCGAAGGACGTGACCGGGCAGGTGTTCGGGACGCGCATGAACGAGCTGATCCTGTTCACCTCGCCGCGACCGGCGCGAATCGTCCACCGGGCCGAGGGCTGGACGCCGGAGACCATCGCCGAGCACGCATTGCCGGCGCTGAAGGCGGCGTTCATGCCGTTGGACCGCTCCGGGGAGGTGTTTTCCTGGGACCCGCTATAGGCGAAGTTTGACGAACGTTTGGGGGCACCCTACAGTTTGTAGGGCTCCCCCAAACCTGGATCAAACATGAGCCTCCGGGACGAAGCGATCGCGGCGCTGGACCGGGTCCGTGGCGGCGAACGCCCGGCCGACCTTGAATCGGAAACCCTCGATTTCAAGGAAGATCGCGCCGCGCCGGGAGAGACCGAACGGCTGCTGGCCGAGGCGGCCATCTGCTTTGCCAACAGCGCCGGCGGGACCGTGGTGCTGGGCGTTGCTGACCGCGAGCGCGGCGAGGCGGCGCTGACGGGCACCGCCCTCACCCCCGAACGCATCCGCCAGCGGGTCCATGAACTCTCCACACCGCCGTTGACGGTCGAGGTCAGCCGCTACCTCGCCGACCCGGCCGTGCTGCTGATCCTCGTTCCGCAGAGCGCGGATATCCATTCCGACCGCCAGGGGCGCGCGTTCCGCCGGATCAACCGCGATTGCCTGCCAATGGACCCCTGGCAGCAGGAGCGGCTGCGGGAGGAACGACGCGGCATCGACTGGTCGGCCCAGGCGGCGGCCACCAGCCTCGACGGCCTGGTGCCCGAGGCGATGGGGATGGCCCGGCGGTTGCTCGCCGCGCTGCCCGATCTGCGTCGCAGCCTCGCCCAGCTTTCCGACCGGGACCTGCTGGCGGCGATCGGCGCCCTGACCGGGGACGGAAGGCTCAACCACGGTGGCGCGGTGATGTTTGCCGGCCCGGACCGCGACCTGCCGGAGATGGTGGCCTATCAGTACCGCGCCACGCCAGGGGGCGACCCGCGCGCGGTGGACCGCCTCGCCACGCCCGGGATCATCGCATTCGAACGCACGATGGGGCTGATCAGCGCGCGGCAGAGCCTGACCCCGCTCGCGCTGCCGAACGGGCAGCGGCTGGAGCTGGCGGATTTCCCCCTGCTCGCCGTGCGCGAGGCGCTGTCGAACGCCTTCTGCCATCGCGATTACCGCCTGCCCGGCCCGATCCAGATCGAGCATTCCCCCTCCATCCTGCTGATCGCCTCGCCGGGCCCGCTGGTGTCCGGGGTGACGCCGCAAAACATCCTCACCACCCCCTCCCGGCCACGCAATGCGGCGCTGACCAAGATCGTCCGCAGCCTGGGGCTTGCCGAGGAGACCGGGCGCGGCATCGATCGGATGTGGCGCGAGATGATCCGGTCCGGCCGGCCGGTTCCGACCATCGAGGCCGATATCCATCAGGTCCGCGTTGTCCTGACCGGCGGCGCGCCGAACACCCAGATCGCCCGCTTCGTCGCCGACATGCCGGCCGACGAACGCGAGGACACCGATACCATGCTGATCCTCATGCATCTCTGCGCGCGACGGACGGTGACGGCGGATCAGGCCGCCCCGCTGCTGCAACGCAGCCCCGCCGAGGCCGAGGCCGTGCTGCGCCGGCTGGCAAGCGATCCGGTCGGGCTGATCGAGCGGACGAGGCAATCCGGCCCGCGCCGCAAGGGCGTCTATCGGCTGCGCGGCGAAGCGATCCGCAAACTCGGCACCGCGGTGACCTATCACCGTCCCAGCACCGACGACACCGACCGCAAGATCATCGCCCATGTGCAGGACTACGGGCACATCAACAATCGGACTTTGCAGAACTTTCTCGACGTCGGCGTCTATCAGGCACGCGACATCATCGGCAACCTGGTGGAACGTGGTATCCTGGCACGGATTTCACCTCAGCAACGAGGCCCGAACGTCGTATGGGGAAAGGGATCGAAATTTCCTTCCCCATCGCCGCGTCGCAGCCGCCAGATGAAATCGGACCAATGACCCCCCTCGCCCCGCCCCTCCTCGCCCCAAGCCGCATCGCCCTGATCGGTGCCTCCGCCGACCCCGCGCGCATCCCCGCCCGCGCCCAGCGCTACCTCCGCCGCCACGGCTTCACCGGCGCGTTGTTCCCCGTGAACCCCCGCGCCGAAACCGTGCAGGGGGAGCGCGCCTACGCCAGCCTCGATGCCATCCCGGGCGAGATCGACTTCGCCTACATCCTCACCGGCACCCAGCACGTCGAGGCCGCCGTCGCCGAGTGCATCGCCCGGCGCATCCCCGCCGCCGCGATCCTCGCCGACGGCTTCGCCGAAGCCGGCGCCGACGGTGCCGCCCGCCAGGCCGCGCTCGCCGCCCAGGCCCGCGCCGGAGGGCTGCGCCTGCTCGGGCCGAATTCGATGGGGGTGGTCAACGTCCCCGCCCACACCGCCTGCTCGGTCAACGCGGTGCTGGAGGTCGAGACCCTGCCCGAAGGACGCTGGTCGCTGGTCTCGCAATCGGGCAGCGTGATGGGCACCCTCCTCTCCCGCGCCGCCGCGCGCGGGGCCGGCTTCGCCAAGCTGGTCTCGATGGGCAACGAAGCGGATCTGACCGCCGGCGAAATCCTCGGCCTGCTGGCGCAGGACCCGGACACCGACGCGATCCTGCTGTTCCTGGAAACCATCCGCCGCCCGGACCTGTTCGCCGCCGGCGCCCGCGCCGCCTTCGCCGCCGGCAAGCCGGTGATCGCCTATAAGCTCGGCCGGTCCGAGGCGGGGGCAAAACTCGCCGCCACCCATACCGGCGCCATGGCCGGCTCCGACGCCGCGGCCGACGCCTTCTTCCGCGCCCACGGCATCGTCCGCGTCGATACCATCGAGGCACTGCTGGAGCTCCCGCCGCTGCTGCTCGGCCGCCGCCCGCTCGCGGCACCGAAGCGCGCGGTGCGGGTGGTCACCACCACCGGCGGCGGCGGGGCGATGGTGGTCGATCGGCTCGGCCTCGCCGGCATCGGCACCGCGCATATGCTGGACACCACCCTCGCCGGCATGGGCCGCGACGCGGTCGCCGCCGCGCTGTCGGAAGCCCGCGCCGCGCCGGACGCGGACCTCGCAGTGGCGGTGATCGGCTCCTCGGCGCAGTTCCGCCCGCAGGATGCGGTCTCCGGCATCGTCGCCTCCACCGGCCCGCATCCGGTTGCCGCCTTCCTGGTGCCGCACGCCGAAGCCTCGTTGCGGCTGCTGACCGAGGCCGGCATCGCCGCCTTCCGCAACCCCGAACCCTGCGCCGACGCCATCCGCGCCTTCCTCGACTGGCGGGCCCCGCGCGTGGCCCCGGACCTGGGCGACCTCTCCGCCGCGGCCGGTTTGCTGGCGGCGGCCGATGACGAGCCCGGCGCGCGGGCAGTCTTCGCCGCCCTCGGCCTGGCCGATTCCGCCCGCGTCATCGACCCCGCCGCCCCGCCCGCCGATCTGGCCTATCCGGTGGCCCTGAAAGCGGCCGGCCCCGCGCTCGCCCACAAGACGGAAATGGGCGCGGTGGCGCTGAACCTGCCGGACGCGGCATCGCTCGCCGCGCGCGGGGCGGAGATGCGGGCGCGGCTGGGCGCGGCGGCGCGGTGCTTCCTGGCCCAACCCATGGCGCGCGGCGTGGCCGAGGCGATCCTGGGCTACCGCCGCGATCCCAATGTCGG
>JAKBCO010000109.1 GCA_021807785.1 Pseudomonadota bacterium | reverse complement strand
CGAACCCAGCCGTCGCCAACGTGGTCTGCCGCATCGCGCCCTGCCTCCGCTGCGTGATGACCACGATTCTATCGGACGTTCCGATATCGCGTCGAGAGGGAATTGATCAGAGGTTCCTTATATCGGAAAAACCGTTGCCCTGCTCGACCGGGCCGGTGCCGACGGCAGCTGGCTCCATCTGCTCGATTATATCGTCGCTCATCAGGGTCCGCTCGACCTTGCCGAGATGGCCGGCCGCCGCGCGGTCGTGGCCGCGCCGCAGCACGCGCATGCCCATGTGCGCCTCGGCGTCGTCCGTGAACTGCAAGGGGATATTCGCGGCGCGCTGGAATCCGTGCAGCGTGGCGTCGCGTGCGCCCCGAACCCGGCCACCCACGCGGATTATTCCACTTATGCCGAGCGTCTCGTGCAACGCCTCTCGACCGCCTGAGACCCCCTACCGCACCGCCATCGCCGCCCCGCGCACGCTCACCCCCGCCGCCCGGAACAGCCGCCCCAGCAGCCGATACTCCGCCGCGATCGCCCGCCGCGTCGCCGCCGCGCTCAGATACGCCGCCGGCACCCCGGCCGCCCCCAGCGCCGCCGTCACCGCCGGGTCCGCCATCACCGCCGCCAGCGCCTCCCGCGCCGGCCCCAGCGCCGCGCCCGCCCCCGCCGGCCCGGCCAGCGCCAGCCACGAGCCCAGGGTCACGTCGATCCCCGCCTCCCGCAACGTCGGCACGCCGGGCAGCGCCGCCACCCGCGCCGGCGCCGAGACCGCCAGCGCCCGCAGCGCCCCGCGCCGGATCCGCGCCAGCGCCCAGGGCAGCGGACGCATCGCGAAGTCCACCGCCCCCGACGCCAGCGCCCGCCCCACCCGCGTCCCCGCGACCGGCCGGGCGGCCAGGCCGGCGCGGTCCAGCATCAGCACCTCGGCCACCTCGGCGCTGTCCCAGACCCCGTCGAAGGCGGTGCGGATGCGCCCGGGATCGGCCCGCAGCGCCGCCAGCAGCTGGTCCAGCCGGCGCCAGCGCGAGGCGGCGGCGACCACCAGTACCTCCGGCGTGAAGCTGATCCGCCCGATCGGGGCGAAATCCGCGGGTTCGCTGTCCATCCGCTCGGCGAGCCACGGCGCCGCCGCGATCACCGGGCTCAGCATGGTCAGCACCGAGCCGTCGCGCGGGGCGTGCGCCGCCTCCATCAGCCCGACGATGCCGCCGGCGACGGGGCGGAAATCCAGCAGCACCGACACGCCGAGCTCGGCCGCCAGCGCCGGTTGCAGCACCCCCGCCGCCCGCCCGGCGGGTTCGGAGGGAAACGCCGGCACGATCAGCCGCACCCGCTCGGCCGCGCAGGCGGGGCGGGCGAGCAGCCCGGCGGCCAGGCCGCCGAGCAGCTGCCTTCGGCTGGGGAGGCATTTTGCCATGCCCGCAGGATCGCGCCAAAATCCTGCCGAAAGATGAAAACCGCCCGCAGCGGAGGTGACCATGACGCCCGAATTGCTCGCCGCCCTGGCCCGCGCCGCCGGCCTCGACAAGGCGCTGGCACGGTTCCCGGAGGATGTGGAGGCGGCGGCCGAACAGGCCCTGGCCACCGCCACCGCCTTCAGCCACCCCACGGCGCCGGAGGCCGAACCCTGGCCGCCGATGCGGGTGCCCACGCCATGACCGAACCGCACTGGCTCTCCGCCGCCGAGGCCGCGCGCGCTTTCGCGGCGCGACGGCTTTCGCCGCTGGAACTGCTCGACGCGCTGCTGGCGCGCATCGATGCGCTGCAACCCCGGCTGCACGCCTTCATCCGCCTGGACGCCGACGCCGCGCGCGCCGCCGCCGCCGAGGCCACCGCCGAGATCACGCGCGGGCGCATCCGCGGCCCGCTGCACGGCGTGCCGGTGGGGGTGAAGGACATCATCGACGTCGCCGGCCTGCCCACCACCTGTCATTCCCGCCTGCGGCTCGATCACGTCGCCGCCGCCGACGCCGCGGTGGTGGCGCGGCTGCGCCAGGCGGGCGCGATCGTGCTGGGCAAGCTCGCGACCCATGAGTTCGCGATCGGCGGGCCGAGCTTCGACCTGCCCTTCCCGCCCGCGCGCAACCCGTGGAACCCGGAGCACCACCCGGGCGGGTCGTCCTCCGGCTCCGGCGCCGGGGTGGCGGCGGGGCTGTTTCCGGTGGCCCTCGGCACCGATACCGGCGGGTCGGTGCGCAACCCGGCCAGCGCCTGCGGCATCGTCGGGCTGAAGCCGACCTACGGGCTGGTCTCGCGGCGCGGGGTATTTCCGCTGTCGTTCACGCTGGATCACGTCGGCCCGCTGGCGCGCACGGTGGCCGACGCGGCGCTGATGCTGGACGCGATGGCCGGGCACGATCCGGCCGATCCCGGCTCGGCGGCGAGCACCGCGCGCTGGTTCGGCCGCGATCTGGAGCGCGGCGCGCGCGGGCTGCGGGTGGGGTTCGTGCGGCATTTCCACGAGACCGACATGCCGGCCCCGGCCGAGACCGGCGCGGCGCTGGCCGAGGCGGCGCGAGTGCTCGCCGCCGAGGGGGCGGAGGTCCGGGACGTGACCCTGCCCGGCCTCAACGAGTTCGCCGGCGTCAACCGGGTGATCCTGACCTCGGAAGCCTTCGCGATCCACGCGCGCTGGCTGCGCGAGCGGCCGGAGGACTACGGCGCCCTGTCGCGCCGGCGGCTGCTGCCCGGGGCCTTCATCGCCGCGCCCGACTATGTCGCGGCGCAACGGCGGCGGGCGGAGATGATCGCCGCGGTCGAGGAGGTGTTCCGCGATGTCGATGTGCTGCTCTGCGCCAGCGCGATGGAGCCGGCGTCGCGGCTGGATGACCCGGCGGAGACCGCGCGCACCTATCCGCGCCAGGCGCGCACGCCGTTCAACGTCACCGGCAATCCGGCGCTGGCGATGATGGCGGGCGTGGCCGCCTCCGGCCTGCCGCTGGCGGTGCAGTTCGTCGGCAGGTGGTTCGAGGAGGCGACGCTGCTGCGGGCGGCGGCGGCGTTCGAGCGCGCCACCCCGTGGCACCGGATGCACCCGCAACCATGAGCGCGGCGGAGGAGGCGGGGCCGGTCTCGCGCTGGTTCTTCTCGCAGCGGCTGCGGCTGCACTACCTCGACTGGGGCAATGCCGGCGCGCCGCCGCTGATCCTGCTGCATGGCGGGCGCGATCACGCGCATAGCTGGGACGATGTCGCCCGCGCCTTCCGCGCCCGCTATCACGTGATCGCGCCGGATCTGCGTGGGCACGGGGATTCGGCGTGGTCGGCCTCGGGCCATTATCCGATGGCGAGCTATGTCTATGACCTGGCGCAGCTGATCCATTCGCAGGCGCTGGCGCCGGTTTCGGTGGTGGCGCATTCGCTGGGCGGCAATATCGCGCTGCGCTTCGGGGGCGTGTTCCCCGAGCAGGTCGGCCGGCTGGTGGCGATCGAGGGGATGGGGCCGGGGCCGCGCGCGGCGGCCGACCGCGCCGCCAAGCCGGCGCATGAGCGGCTGGCGGAATGGATCGCGCAAAGCCGCGCGCAATCCTCGGAGGTGCCATGGCGGTACCCGACCTTGGAGGCGGCGCTGAAGCGGATGCAGGAGGCGAACACGCATCTTTCCGAGGCGATGGCGCGGCATCTGACCGAACACGCGGTCAATCAGAACGAGGACGGCACGTTCTGCTGGAAGTTCGACCCCTATGTGCGGGTCTGGCCGCCCGTCGATCTGACGCGCGAGGAGATCGCCGCGCTGTGGGGCCGGATCGCCTGCCCGACCCTGCTGGTCTATGGCCGCGAGAGCTGGGCCACCAGCCCGGCGAAGGACGGACGGATGGCGTATTTCGCCGATGCGCGGGTGCTGGAGGTGGAGGGTGCCGGGCACTGGGTGCATCACGACCGCCAGGCGCTGTTCATCGCGGCGGTGCGGGATTTCCTGGGGGAGTGATACCGGCCGGCCGAGGCCCGCTCTTCCGGCCATTCGACCGGGTGGTATCGCGCGCCGGGTTGCCAAGGGGGAGAAAGCGGGGGGCGGCGCGCGAAATATGACTCGATACCGGCCTACGCCCCGACCCCCGGCCTCCCCAGCCGCGAGGCCCAGCTCATCAGGTAGTACGTCGCCTTGAACAGCATCAGCGGCACCCCGAAGCCCGGCCGCTCGTAAAGGAAGTGCCCTGCCAGCACCGAGATCAGCCCGTCACGCATCCGCAACGGATTGCGCGGGCGCAGGAACATCGCCCGCATCACCGGCTGGTTGATGCGCTGGATCAGCCAGGAGAGCTCGTTCATGCTGCGCCGCAGCCGCCGCTCGGCGGCCCGCGCCAGCGCCCGCCCGGCGGCGGGATCATCAAGCCAGGCATCCGCCACCGCCGCCCCCATCTCCGCCGAGGCCATCGCCAGCAGCACGCCCGAGGAGAACACCGGGTCGAGAAAGCCGAACGCATCGCCGATCAGCATCCACCCCTCGCCCCATTGCGCCGAGGCGCGATACGAATAGTTGCCGGTGGCGGTCACTTCCGAGATCAGCTGCGCGTCGCGCATCCGCGCCGCGACCGACGGGCTGGCGGCGATGCGCGCGAACAGCAGGTCCGCGATCGAGCCGGCGCGGTCGCGAAACGCCGCCGGGCCGGAGACGAAGCCCACGCTCATCACCCCGTCCGGCAGCGGGATCATCCAGAACCAGCCGTCCTCGACCAGATGGACGGTGATGCAGCCCTCGTGCTCGCCGGTGCGCGCCACGACGCCGCGGAAATGGCCATAGACGGCGGCGGTGTTGAGCCGCTTGTCCGGCGCCTTGAGGCCGAGGCGGGAGGCGAGGAAAGTCTCCCGCCCGGAGGCGTCCAGCACGAAGCGGGCGGCGATGCGGCGGGTACCCTCCGGTCCCTCGGCGGTCGCCAGCGCCCCGCCACCGGGGGCGAAGGCGAGCGCCTGGACCCGGGTCGCCTCCGCCACAAGCGCGCCGCGCTCGCGGGCATTGTCGAGCAGGGCGGCGTCGAAGGCGGCGCGCGGCACCTGGTAGCAATGGGTGTAGCGGCGGTCGAGGCCCTCGGCGAAGGAGAAGACCGTCTGCTCGCCGGTGGAATCGGCGATGAACTCGGCGCCGGGCTTGAACACCCCGAGGGCGTGGATGCGCTCGCGCACCCGCAGCCGGTCGAAGATGGCGAGGTTGCGCGGCAGCAGGGATTCGCCGATGTGGAAGCGCGGATGGCGATCCTGGTCCAGCAGCACGACGTCGCGCCCGGCCTCGGCCAGGAGGGCCGCGGCGGTGGCGCCGGCCGGGCCGCCGCCGATCACCAGAACGTCACAGGATTCCGCCGCCTCGCCGGGTTCCGGCGGATTTCGCTCTGGCGCTTCGGGCATGGCTGCGCTTTGATAGAGGTTATGAGGGCCCAGCATAGCGACGCGTCGGAGCGGACGGAAGCGGGCGATCTCGCCGGCGTTGCCATCGTCATTCCCGCCTTCGACGAGGCCGCGACCATCGGCGCGCTGGTGCGGGCCTGCCGCGCGCTGCCCGGCCGGCCGCGGGTGGTGGTGGTCGATGACGGCTCGGCCGATGCCACCGCCGTCGAGGCCGCCGCGGCCGGAGCGCGGGTGCTGCCGCGCCGGCCGAATGCCGGCAAGGGGGCGGCGCTGCGCCATGGGTTCCGCGCCGCCTTGGCCGAGGGGGTGGCCTTCATCGTCACGATGGACGCCGACGGGCAGCACGATCCGGCGGATATTCCCCGCCTGCTGGAAGCGGCGACGCCGGGGCGGGTGGTGATTGGCGCGCGCACCCCCTGCCCCGACACCCCGCCGGCGCGGCTGATGGCCAACCATGTGGCGGATTTCTGGGTCTCCTGGGCGGCCCGCCAGCGCGTCGCCGACAGCCAGAGCGGATTCCGCGTCTATCCCGCCGCCCTCGCCCGCGTTCTGGCCGCCGGCGGGGCGGGATCGGAGCGCTTCGCCTTCGAGAGCGAGGCGCTGATCGAGGCCGGCCGCGCCGGCTTCGTCGCGGTCGCGGTGCCGATCGCCAGCCGCTACCCGGCCGGCGCCCGGGCCAGCCATTTCCGCCCGGTCGCGGATATCGCGCGCATCGTGCGCATGGTGGCGGGCAAGCTGCTGGCCCGCGGGATGGACCCGGTCGGTCTCTGGCGCGCGCTGCGGCGCCGCCCGCCGGCGCCATAGCCCCAAGCGACGGAGGTTCCCCGGTGTACTCCCAGGCCCTGGATCAGCACGACCGCGCCGCCCCCGATGCCGAGCCGGAAGCGGCGCTGGCGCGCTTCCAGGCGCGCATCGATGCCGAGGAGAAGATCGAGGCCAACGACTGGATGCCGGCCGCCTATCGCCGCACCCTGATCCGCCAGATCAGCCAGCACGCGCATTCCGAGATCGTCGGCATGGGACCGGAGGGCAACTGGATCACCCGCGCCCCCAGCCTGCGCCGCAAGGTGGCCCTGCTGGCCAAGGTGCAGGACGAATGCGGGCACGGGCTCTACCTTTATGCCGCAGCCGAGACGCTGGACGTCAGCCGCGAGACGCTGGTGGACCAGCTGCTGACCGGCCGCGCGAAATACAGTTCGATCTTCAACTATCCCACCCTGACCTGGGCCGATATCGGCGCCATCGGCTGGCTGGTCGATGGCGCGGCGATCATGAACCAGATCCCGCTCTGCCGCTGTTCCTACGGCCCCTACGCGCGGGCGATGATCCGCATCTGCAAGGAGGAGAGCTTCCACCAGCGCCAGGGCTTCGAGATCATGCTGACCCTGGCGCGCGGGAGCGAGGCGCAGGTGGCGATGGCGCAGGACGCGCTGGACCGCTGGTGGTGGCCGGTGCTGATGATGTTCGGCCCGCCGGATGGCGAGAGCCAGCATTCGGACCAGTCGATGGCCTGGAAGATCAAGCGCTTCGGCAATGACGGGCTGCGCGGCAAGTTCCTGGATGCGACGGTGCCGCAGGCGCGGTATCTGGGCCTCTCCATCCCCGACCCGGCGCTGCATTTCGCCGACGGGCACTGGCACCACGGCCCGATCGACTGGGCGGAGTTCCGCCGTGTGCTGGCCGGCGGCGGCCCGTGCAACGCCGAGCGGCTGGCCGCCCGCCGGCTTGCCCATGCCGAGGGCGCCTGGGTGCGGGAGGCGGCGCGGGCCCACGCCGCGAAATCCGCCGACGCCCTCGCCGCGAAGGCGGCCTGACCGTGGCGGCGGAGGCGGACAGCCGGCTGTGGGAGGTTTTCATCCGCGCGCGCAACGGGCTGGCGCATCAGCACGCCGGCTCGGTCCATGCCGCCGATGCGGAACTGGCCTTGCAGGCGGCGCGGGATACCTACACCCGGCGCGGCGAGGGGGTGTCGCTGTGGGTGGTGCCGTCGGCGGCGATCACCGCCTCCGACCCGGCCGAGGCGGGGACGCTGTTCGAGCCGGGGACCACCAAGCCGTATCGGCACCCGACATTCTATGCGGTGCCGGACGAGGTGGGGCACATGTAGCGGCCCGCCCCGGGGCCGGTCAGCCCGGCGGCGGGGTCAGCTTCACCGCGTGCAGCACCACCCCGGTCGCCCCGAGCGGCGGGCCGGCATGGCCGTTCACCACCAACTCGGTGCCGCCGGCATTGCCGGTGGTGAGGGTCAGGCCCGGCGCCGGCGGAACCAGGGTATCGCCGGCGTGCAGCAGGCGCGCGAGCACGACGTTCCCCTGCGCATCCAGCAGCGAGACCCAGGTCTCGGCGATGGCGCGGATCGCGACCGGCGGGGCGGGCGGGGCCGCCGGTTTCAGCGCAGCTGTCTGCTTTGGAACGATGACCGCGGGCGATCGGGTCCGACCGGCGGCGGGGGCGGGAGTGGCGGGCGGGGTCACGGGGCGAGCCGCCGGCACGGGAGCCGAGCCGGACGCTTCGGGGGTGGCGATGACCACCGGGGCCGGCGCGGCGGGATGCGGCGGGGCGGCGGCCGTGGGGACAGGCGCGGCGGCGGGATGCGTCGTGACCGGCTGGGGTAGCGCGGGCGGCGTTCCCGGCGGGGCGGAAGCGGTCGCAGGCGGTGCGGCCGAGACGGCGGCTGACGCATGGGCCGGCGCGGGGTGATCCGGGACGGAGCGCGGCGGGGCGGGCGATTTCGGCGCCGCCAAGCCCGGATGCGCCACCGCGGGATGCGTGGATGCCGGCCGGGCGGGCACCGGGCGTGCGGGCACCGGGCGTGCGGGCACCGGGCGTGCAGGCGCCGGGCGTGCAGACGCCGGGCGTGCAGGCACCGGGCGTGCAGGCGCCGGGGCGGACGCGGGCGCCGGCCGGACCTGGGTCGGCGGCATCGGCAGGCCGGAGGCGGCCGGGTGCGGAAACCGCAGCCACGGGACCCGGTGCGGTGCCCAAATCGTCATGATCCCGCCCGCCAGCACCACCGCCGCCCCCAGGCCGATGGCCAGCCGCAGCGCCACCGTGCCGGCCGAGGCACGGCGGCGCGGCGGCGGCGCGGGAGCCGGCTGGAGGGCCGGCGCCGACGCGGTAACGGAAGGCGCGGTGACGGAAGGCGTGACGGTGGCCTCGGCCGCGGCGGGTGGCGCGGAGGGTGGCGGGTCGGGCGCGCGCGCGGGCGCCGGCGGCGAGACCGATGCGGGCGGCGGCGGCGCCAGCGCGAACACCGGCTCCAACCCCGCGCGTGGCGGCGGCTCGGCGCGGGATGCCGGCACCGGCGCGACCGCGTCCGGCGCCGCGCCGCCGGCTTGGCGCAACCGGGTCACCTCCACCGACAGCACTTCCAGCAGCGTCCGGAGCGGCGCCAGCGCATCGGCGGCCACCGTCGCATCGCTGGTGGTGCCGCGCTCCAGCGCCTCGATGCGGCGGGTGAGGGCGGCGATGCGGGGGTCCTCGGCGGCCTCGAAGGGGGGCGCGGTCTCCGGCGCCGGCGGCGGCGCGCCGCGGCGGAACCGGTCCAGGTCGCGCGCCAGGCGCCGCAGCAACGCCGCGTGCTCGGGCGGCAGGTCCGGGCGGGCCGCCTCGGGCGGACGCAGCAGATTGGCGAGCGTATGGGCGTGGGCGAACAGCGCCTCGCGCGGCTTCGGCGCCACGCCGTCCTGTTCCGGCTCGATAATGTCCATCCCGCCCCCCGGGTCCCCTGTCCGGACGCGCCCGCCGAGTCGCCCGGGCGCCGTCAAGGCCACGACTCTGCCGCAATCGCCGAGGGGGCGCAACAAATCCGCTTGGCAGCGCCGCCCGGAGCGGGCACAACCGGGCCATGATGCCCCACCAGGACGCGGATCGCTACATCGCCGCCTATCTCGCCCGCTCCGCCGCCGCGCTGGGCGCGCTCGTCGCCGATGCCGCCGCCGCCGCCCTGCTCGCCGAGATGGCCGACGTCATCGCCGCCGCCATGCGCGCCGGCGGCAAGCTGCTGGTCGCCGGCAATGGCGGCAGCGCCGGGGATTCGCAGCATATCGCCGGCGAGTTCATCTCGCGGCTGATGTTCGACCACGCCCCCCTGCCCGCCGTCGCGCTGACCACCGACGGCTCGGTGATGACCGCCACCGGCAACGACTACGGCTACGAATACGTGTTCGAGCGGCAGGTGCTCGGCCTCGGCCGCGCCGGGGACGTGTTCCTCGGCATCTCCACCTCCGGCCGGTCGCCCAATGTGCTGCGCGCCTTCGATGCCGCGCGCGGGCGGGGGATGACCTGCCTGGGCTTCACCGGCAACGGGCAAGGGGCGGCGGCGATGGCCGAACGCTGCGCCCTGGTCTTCCGCGCCCCTTGCGCCGAGACCGCCATCATCCAGCAGCTGCACATCACCGCCGCGCATATCGTCTGCGCGCTGGTGGAACGCGCGATGTTCCCGGACCTCGCGCCCGCGGCCTGAGAGTTTGTGAAAGAATGCCCGTCAACCGCCAAACCGCCCGAAAACCCGAGCAATGACAACGGGCGTTCTTTCACAAGTTCGATTGTTTTTCAGGCTCTGAGCCGGCATGGCGCGCCCGCCGATCCGCCAATGCGCGATCCTGACCGGCGGCCTCGGCACCCGCCTCGGCGCGCTGACCGCCGTCACCCCGAAGCCGCTGCTTCCGGTCGGCGACCGGCCGTTCCTGGGCTGGCTGATGCGCGAGCTGGTCCGTTTCGGGATCGAGGATTTCGTGCTGCTGGCCGGCCATCTCTCCCCGGCGCTGGAGGCGGCGCTGCCGGCGCTGCGGGCCGGGCTGCCGCGCCCGGCGCGGGTGCGCCTCTCGGTGGAGCCCACCCCCGCCGGCACCGGGGGCGCGCTTCATCACGCCGCCCCGCTGCTGGCCGAGCAGTTCCTGATGTGCAACGGCGACAGCCTGTTCGATACCAACCTCGCCGCGTTGCTGGCGGCGCGTGGCGCCGATCCGCCCGCCTGCACGGCGCGGATGCTGCTGCGCGCGGTGGCGGACGCGTCCCGCTACGGCGTGGTCGCGCTGGAGGCGGGGCGGGTGCGCGCCTTCCACGAACGCCCGGCGGCGGGCGGCGGCGGGACCATCAACGCCGGCGTCTATGCGCTGGACCGCGCGATCCTGGA
>JAKBCO010000108.1:2703-10580 GCA_021807785.1 Pseudomonadota bacterium | reverse complement strand
GCCCCAAGGGGGGGCGGAGCGGTGGACGGAGCGGTGGGCGGAGGGGTGGACGCGGCGGTGGGCGCAGCGGAGGACGGAAGGGTGGACGCAGGCGCGGGCGCGGCGGCTTCTCCGGCGGGTTTGGCACGACGCGCGCGCGGCGGCCTGGCCGCCTCCGCCGGCGGTTTCGCGGCCCGCGCCGGCGCCGAGGGCTTCGCCGACGCCGGGGGCCTCGCAGACGCCGGGGGCTTCGCCGGCGCCCGCCCGCGCCCGCGCCGGCGGCGCCCGTCCTCGGCCGCCCAATCGACCGGGTCCAGCCCCTCGACCGCCACCGGCGGAATCGGGTGGCGGATCAGGGCTTCGATCGCGGCGACGGCGGCCGCGTCCTCGGGTTCGGCGATGGTGAAGGCGTGGCCTTCCAGCCCCGCGCGTCCGGTGCGGCCGATGCGATGGACATAGTCTTCCGCGTGATGCGGCACGTCGAAATTGAACACATGCGACAGCCCGCCGATATCCAGGCCGCGCGCGGCGACATCGGAGCAGACCAGCAACTGCAGATCGCCGGCCTTGAATTTCTCCAGGGTGGCGAAGCGGATACTCTGGGTCATGTCGCCATGCAGCGCGCCGGCGTTGAATTTGTGCCGGTCCAGCGACTTGTACAGGATATCCACGTCGCGCTTGCGATTGCAGAAGATCAGCGCGTTCTGCACCTTCTGGGTGCGGATCAGGCGGCGCAGCGCCTCGCGCTTGTCCTGCTGCGCGACCAGCACCAGGCCTTCGGTGATGGTGGTCGCCACGGAGGCCGGGCGGGAGACCGAAATCTCCTTCGGGTTCTGCAGGAACACGTCCGCCAGGCGCCGGATCTCGGGCAGCATGGTGGCCGAGAAGAACAAGGTCTGCCGGTTGCGCGGCAGCATCGCCACGATGCGTTCGACATCGGGGATGAACCCCATGTCCAGCATCCGGTCGGCCTCGTCGATCACCAGGATCTTGACGTCGGTCAGCAGGATGGTGCCGCGCTCGAACATATCGATCAGCCGCCCGGGGGTGGCGATCAGCACATCGACCCCGCGCATCAGCACGTCCTTCTGATCGGACATGCTCTCCCCGCCGATGATCAGGGCGTGGGTCAGCTTCAGATACTTGCCGTACTGGACGAAGTTCTCGGCCACCTGCAACGCGAGTTCGCGGGTCGGTTCCAGGATCAGGCTGCGCGGCATCCTTGCCCGCGCCCGCGAGCCGTCGAGGATGTCGAGCATCGGCAGGGTGAAGCTGGCGGTCTTGCCGGTGCCGGTCTGGGCCGCGCCCAGCACGTCGCGGCCCATCAGCACCACCGGAATCGCCTGCGCCTGGATCGGGGTGGGGGTCAGGTAGCCCATCTCCCCGACCGCTTGCAGCACCGGCTCGGAGAGGCCGAGATCGGCGAAGGTGGTGCTTGGTGGTTCCGCCACACTCGGGGATTCCGGCGTGGGGAGAATCGTATCGGTCAACAGCGTGTCCCGTCGGGAAAGGGGGGTGCCGCGGCAGGCAGCACCAAGGGGGCGCAAGGCGCCTGGGTGCTGGGCGTATCGGAGCGCCGGGGCAGAAAGTCAAGCTTCGGGCGGCAGGTCACCCTACCCCAGCACCTCCTCGGTATGCTCGCCCAGATGCGGCGCCGGGGCGCGCACCGCCCCGGGCGTGGCCGAGAGCTTCACCGGCACGCCGAGGGTGCGGAACCTCCCGGTCAGCGGATGGGTGGTCTCGGCCACCATCCCGCGCGCCAGCATGTGCGGGTCGGTCAGCACCTGGTCGAACCCCAGCACCGGACCGGCCGGGATCCCCGCCGCCTCCAGCGCCGCCAGCCAATGCGCCGAAGGCATCGCCCGGAGCGGCACCGCCAGCGCGGCCACCAGCGCGCCGTTATGCGCCACCCGTTCGGCCACGCTGGCGAAGCGCGGGTCGGCGGCGAGCTCCGGCAGCCCGACGATGCCGCAGAGCGCCTGGAAGAAATGCTGCTGGGAGGCGCCGATGGTGATGAACCCGTCGGCGGTGGCGAACACCTGATAGGGCGAGCTGCCGCGGTGCTGCTGGCCGATCCGTGGCGGGCGGGTGCCGGTGGCGAAATAATGCGCCGCCTCATAGACGCAGAACGAGGTGGCCGCTTCCACCAGCGAGGTCTCGACATGCTGGCCCTGGCCGGAGCGGTGGCGCGCCTCCAGCGCCGCCAGCAGCCCGAAGGCCAGGAACATCCCCGCCGCGACATCGGAGATCGCGATCGGCAGCCGGAACGGCGGGCCGTCGGCGGGGCCGTTGATGCTCATCAGCCCCGACATCGCCTGCGCGATCAGGTCGAAGCCGCCGCGCGGCGCGTAGGGGCCGGTCTGCCCGAAGCCGGAGATCGACCCCATGATGGCGCGCGGATTGCGGGCATGGATCGCCTCCCACCCCAGGCCCAGGCGGGCCATCACGCCGGGGCGGAAATTCTCCACCACGAAATCGGCGCCATCGACCAGCTCGAGGAATCGCTCCCGGTCGCGCTTGAGGTCGATCGCGACCGAGCGCTTGTTGCGGTTCCAGATCATGAACGGCGCGCTCTGGCCGTTGACGAAGGGCGGCATCTGCCGCGCCGCGTCGCCCTTGCCGGGCTGTTCCAGCTTGATGACCTCGGCGCCGTGGTCGGCCAGCATCATGCAGCAATAGGGGCCGGAAAGATTGCTGGTGAGGTCCAGCACCCGCAAGCCGTGCAGCGCACCTGGCATCGTCACCCTCCGCGCGGCTTGGCGCCGCGATGGTCTCCACGCGGCTTGGCGCCGCGGGGCGGTGATGCCATGATCCGCCGGCACCGCAAAGGGGATGGAAACGATGGCCGAGACCGCCGATGTGCTGGCCGAGATCGACGCGGCCGGCATCGCCACCGTCACCCTGTCGAACCCCGCGCACCGCAACGCGGTCACCTTCGCCATGTGGTGCAAGCTGGCGGAGATCTTCCAGGGCTTCCGCGAGCGCGCCGAGGTGCGGGTGGTGATCCTGGCCGGGGCCGGCGGCAATTTCTCGACCGGCGCCGACATCTCCGAGTTTCCCCGCCTGCGCAGCACGCCGGAGGGGATCAAGGCCTACTCCACCGCCGGCCACGCCGCCACCATCGCCATCCGCGACCTGCCGCAACCCACCATCGCCGCGATCGAGGGCTTCGGCGTCGGCGGCGGCTGCGGGCTCGCGCTCGCCTGCGATTTCCGGGTGGGCGACGAGACCAGCCGGATGGGCATCCCGGCGGCCAAGCGCGGGATCGTCTATTCGGTGCTGGATTCGGAAAATCTCCTGCGCACGGTCGGCCTGCCGCGGGCCAAGCTGGTACTCTATACCGGGCGCATCTTCCCGATGACCGCCTGCCGGGCGATGGGGCTGCTGGACGAGGTGGCCGAGGATCACGCGCTGGCCGGGGCGCGGCGGCTCGCCCATGAACTCGCCGGCTGCGCCCCGCTCTCGCAGCGCGGCGGCAAGCTGACCCTGGAGGCGATCGCCCGCGACGAGGTCGGGGCCCGCCAGGGCGAGATCGAGGCGGCGCAGAAGCGCGCCGCCGACTCGGAGGATTACCGCGAGGCCACCGCCTCCTTCATCGAGAAGCGCCGCCCGGTCTTTCGCGGGCGCTGAGCGAGCCGGGCCGCGAACCGGGCGCTGAACCGCGCCGCCCCGGCCGGGTTCAGATGCGAGAACGCATCGCCGAACCAGCGGTCCGGCCAGTGCGGCATCACCCCGCCCCGGACCCGGAACCCCGGATCGCGCGCCGCCAGCCCGGCCAGATAGGCGGCGAAGCCGCGCCGCACCCGCGGGCGCACCGCCTGCCAGGTGGCGGTGTTGACCGGCATCGCCACGAACGTCACCGGCACGCCATGCGCGCGCGCCAGCCGCAGCAGGGCGCGGAAATACCAGTCCAGCACCGGCGCGGGGCGGAACCGGCGCAGCGTGCCCTCGGCGGCGACCACCGCCGAGCCGTCGGCGCGGCCGAAATAATACTGCCCGCGCGCGGCCAGCACCCGGCGCAGACGGCGCCGATTCTCGAACCAGCGCAGCGCGATGCCGCCATGCAGCAGCGGGCCGAAATAGAGGGTCGGAAAGCGCGCGGCATAGAGCGCGGCGCGCAGCCGCCCCGGCTCGCCCCGCGGCAGGCGCAGCCGCCAGACCGAGAAATCCCCGGTGGCGGCGGAGACGCGGCGCAGCCGGGCGACCGCGCGCGCGTCCTCGAAGCCGAAGGCGACACTGCGTTCCCAGAACAGATCGGGGCGGGTGAAATGCACCGCGTCGAAGGAGACGATCACCCGCCGCGGCGGGCGCGGACAGGCGAGCGCCCGGCGCAGCGCGGTATAGGCCTCGATCGGCTCGCCGCCGCCCACCGCGAGATTGACCACGTGCCCGGGCAGGCGGCGCGGGATCAGGTCCACCGCGGCGCGCGAATCCCCCAGCACCAGCACATCGCCCACCCGGCAGGCGGCGAGCAGCCGCTCCTTCGCCAGCCAGGCCGGGTATTCCGGGTCCAGATAGGCGAGCGGCGCCAGCGCGACCCACAGCCAGACCAGCGCGAACACGCAAGCGAAGCTGGCCGCGGCCAGCGCCAGGAACCGCCCCGGGGGCAGCGCCGGGGGCAGCGGCGGCGGATCAGAAGCGGAAATAGAGGAACTCACTGGTCCCCCCCAGCGCCAGTGCGGCCAGCGCCGCCGCCCCGCCCATGGTCACCGCCCAGGGCGCCGAGCAGCGCCAGGCCAGACGCGGCCAGGGCCCGGCCCGCACCGCCCCCAGCGCCGGTTCCACCGCGCGCATGATCTGCTGGGTGGTGGGGGCCAGCCAGACGATCGCGTAGAGACCGCCCAGCCATGCCGCCATGCGCGCCGCCCGCAGCCACGCCCGCGCGCCCTCCAGCACCGGCCAGCCCGGGCCATGCGCGCCCGCCATGTCGGCCAGCATCCGCCCGGCCACGGTCAGGCTGGGGGCGCGGAACACCACCGCGCCGGCCAGCACCGCCAGATAGGTCAGCGCCACCCGCCCCGGCAGCTTCCGGCGCGGTCCCCACAGCCTCCAGGCGTGGTTGATGACCAGATAGACCCCGTGCAGCAGGCCGAAGACGATGAAGGTCCAGCCGCTGCCGTGCCAGACCCCGGCCAGGGTCATGGTCAGCAGAATCGGCCCGGCCACCATCGCCGCGAACCCGCCCGGCGTCGCCTGACCGGCGCGCCCCACCGCCCGCCCGCGCCGGGCCCGCCGGCGGGTGGCCGCCAGCGCCAGCGGGTTGAACAGCAGCAGGGTCAGGTAGCGGGTCAGGGTCATGTGCCAGCGCTGCCAGTATTCGATCACGCTGCCGGCCTTGTAGGGGGCGTCGAAATTCAGCGGGAAGCGGAGGTTGAACATCCGCGCCAGCCCGATCGCCATGTCCGAATAGCCGGAGAAGTCGAAATAGAGCTGCAACGAATAGGCGCCGGCGGCGGCCCAGGCCGGCAGCGCCGGCAGCCAAGCCGCGTGACCGAACCCGGCCGCCACCAGCGGCGCCAGCGGATCGGCCAGCAGCACTTTCTTGCACAGGCCGATGACGAAGATGCTGCCGCCGGCGACCAGGTTCTCCGGCGCGAGGCGCCAGGTCGCGGCGTCCGCGAATTGCGGCATGATCTCGCGGTGGTGCAGGATCGGCCCGGCGATCAGATGCGGGAAGAAGGTTGCGAACAGCAGGTAGTCCCGCGGCCCCTCCGGTCGCGCCGTCCCCGCCCGCAGGTCCACCAGGTAGCCGATCTGGGTGAAGGTGAAGAAGCTGATCCCGAGCGGCAGCGCCGGATGGCCCATGTGCAACCCGACCACGCCCAGCAGGTCGGCCAGGTATTTGAAATAGATCAGCGCCCCCAGATCGGCCCCGATGGCGCCCAGCAGCAACGGCGTGCGCGCGCGGTCCGGGGCCCGGGCGATTGCCCGCGCGGCGGCGTAGTTGCCGCCCACCGAGGCGCCGAGCAGCGGCAGGAAGGCCGGGTTCCACCAGCCGTAGAACAGCAGCGAGGCGAGGATGAGGAACCACCCCGCCGCGCGCGCTTCGCCCCATCGGCCACCCCATCGGCCGCCCCATCGGCCACACGCGGCGAAGCCGGCCAGTGCCGCCGGCAGGAAGCCCAGCAGGAAGACCGGCGAATTGAACAGCATTCAGGCGGCTTGCCGGCACGCCGCCCGCTTGGCCTCGATCAGCGCCACCAGATCGCCGACCTGGCGCAGCGCCTCGATCTCGGCGGCCTGGAACTGGATGTCGAAGCGACATTCCACCTCCACCACCAACGCGATATGGGCCATCGAATCCCAGCCCGGGATGTCGGCGGCCGAGGTCGCCGCCGTCAGCACGAGCTCGGGATCGTCCAGCACCTCGCGCAGGATCGCGGTGAGATCGGACAGGATGGGGCGGGCGGGCGGCATCGGCGTCTCCCGGGCGGCGGACGCGGCAGGAAGCGCCGCGAATGATGGAGATTCCGCTAACGCCGCGGCGCGCTTGCTCCGGCGCGGGGCCTGGGCTAGGCTTGAATAGTTTCTTATGCACGGCATCGGCCCGTGCCAGGAAGGGGGGCAGCACCCGATGGGAACCATCCCAGGGGAGCCACGCGACCGCCGCCACGCCGCCGGCCTGCTCGGCCTGGCGTTCGGCCTGGTCGTCGCGGTGGCGGCGGTGTCGGTGTCGGCCGAAGGCGCGGCGCCGGACGGGGCCGCCATCATCGCCCATGGCGTCGGCACCGCGCCGGCCTGCGCCACCTGCCACGGCGCCGCGGGACAGGGCAACCCGGCCATCGGCGCGCCCGCGCTGGCCGGCGACGGCGCCGCCTATCTGCGCGCGCAGCTGCGCCATTTCGCCGCCGGAACGCGCATCAACCCGATCATGCAGCCGATCGCCCATGCGCTGACCCCGGCCGAGCAGGCCGCCGTCGCCGCTTCCTTCGCCGCCATGCCGGCCCCGGTCCCGCATCCGGTCGCCGCCGCCGCCAATCCGCTGGGCGCGCGGCTGGCGCGGCGGGGAAGCTGGGCGATCGGCCTGCCGGGATGCGAGCAGTGTCATGGCCCCGACGGCATCGGGGTCGCTCCGCATTTCCCGCATCTGGCCGGTCTGACCGCGAAGTATATCGCGGCCCAGCTCGCCGCCTTTCGCGCCGGCACCCGCCCGGGCGGACCGCAGGGGCTGATGGCGCGGGTGGCGAACAAGCTCACCCCGCCGGAGCGCGCCGCCATCGCCGCCTATTTCGGTGCCGAATCGGGCCCAGCGGAGAAAAAACCATGACCGGAACGCTGCGTCGCGCCGTCCTGGTGCTCGCGCTGCTGCTGCCGGGCGCGTCGGCCGTCGCCGCGCCGCCCGTGTTCCATCCGCCGCCGCTCACCGCCATCCCGCCGGGGCCGTTCGGACGGGAGGTGAAGCTGGGCGAGGAGATCTTCCGCCACACGCATCGTTTCGCCGGGCGCTATGTCGGCGCCGATCTCAGGTGCAGCAACTGCCATCTGGACGGCGGGCGGCTGGCCGGCGCGGCGCCGCTCTGGGCCGCCTGGGTGGCGTTTCCGGCCTATCGCGGCAAGACCAAGGCGGTGAACAGCTTCGGCCAGCGGCTGCAAGGCTGTTTCCATTACAGCATGAACGGCACGCCGCCGCCGCTCGGCAGCAAGGTGCTGATCGCCCTTGAGGCCTATTCCGCGTGGCTGGCCACCGGCGCGCCGGTGCGCGCGCAGCTGGCCGGGCGCGGCTATCCGAAGCTGCCCAAGCCCGCCGCCGCGCCCAGCTATGCCGCGGGCAAGGTGGTGTTCGCCCAGCATTGCGCCTTGTGTCATGGCGCCGACGGGGCCGGTCGGCGCGCCGGCGGGCGGCAGGTGTTCCCGCCGCTCTGGGGGCCGCATTCCTTCAACTGGGGCGCGGGCATGGG
>JAKBCO010000108.1:0-2603 GCA_021807785.1 Pseudomonadota bacterium | reverse complement strand
CCATGGACCGGATCCGGACCCGCGCGAAGCGAATTAGCGGCCCGGCTGCGTAAGCAGCCGGGGCTGACCGCTCTTCCCTTCCGCCGTCTCCGGAGTACCCCGCCAATGTGCGATCACCAACCTGTCCGATTCTTCCTCGATGCCGATGCCGACCCGGGCTTGCTGCCCCGGCTGCTGGCCCCGTTCGCCCGCCGCGACCTGACCCCCGACCGCATGTGGGCGCATCGCAACGGCGCCGTCATGCATGTGGAAATCGCCATGACTGCGATGCCCAGCGAGGAGGTCCACATGGTGGAAGGCAATCTGCGCCAGGTGGTGGGCGTGCGACGTATCAGCCGCGCGCTGCCCGAAACGGCGGCGCGCGCGGCTTGACCGGCGCCCCGGCCCCGGTCAACACTGGCAGTTTCCCCGGACCCGAACGCGGGTCCCCGCCTCGGGCCGATCCGGGGGACGAACGCAACCAAGGTCACCCAAGGACATGATCTCCGCCCTGCTGCCGAACTACGCCCGTGCCGACCTCGCTTTCGAGCGGGGCGAAGGCGCCTGGCTCGTTTCGGTGGACGGGCGACGATTCCTCGATTTCGGTTCCGGCATCGCCACCGCCTCGCTCGGTCACGGCAACAAGCACCTGGCCGACGCGATCGCCGAACAGGCGCACAAGGTGATGCACGTCTCCAACCTCTACCGCATCCCGGGCGCCGAGCGCCTGGCGCAGCGGCTGGTGGACGCCTCCTTCGCCGACAGCGTGTTCTTCTGCAATTCCGGCGCCGAGGCGAACGAGGGGATGATCAAGTTCATCCGCAAGGCGATGGCCGAGACCGGCCGCGGCGAGCGGTTCCGCATCATCTGCTTCGAGGGCGCCTTCCACGGCCGCACCCTGGGCACGCTGGCGGCCACCGGCAACGCCAAATACCTGGCCGGCTTCGGCCCGGTGGTGGAAGGGTTCGACCACGTCCCGTTCAACAACATGAACGCGGTCCGCGACGCGATCGGGCCGGGCACCGCGGGCATCATCGTCGAGCCGATCCAGGGCGAGGGGGGCGTGCGCCCGGCCGACCCGCGCTTCCTGCGCGAACTCCGCGCCGTCTGCGACGAGTACGGCCTGATCCTGGGCATGGACGAGGTGCAGAGCGGCATGGGCCGCACCGGCAAGCTGTTCGCCCATGAATGGTCGGGCATCACCCCCGATGTGATGTCGCTGGCCAAGGGCATCGCCGGCGGCTTCCCGCTCGGCGCGGTGCTGGCCAAGGAGTTCGTCGCCAAGCACATGAAGCCCGGCACCCATGGCAGCACCTATGGCGGCAATCCGCTCGCCTCTGCCGCCGGCAACGCGGTGCTGGACGTGCTGCTCTCGCCCGGCTTCCTCGACAACGTGGTGGCGCGCGGGGCGCAGCTGCGCGCCGGACTCGACCGCATCGCGCGGGACTACCCCACGGTCTTCACCGAAGCGCGCGGCCAGGGGCTGTTGCAGGCGCTGGCCTGCATCCCGCCGCAGGGAGAAGTGCAGGCGGCCTGCGCCGAGGAAGGGCTGCTCGCGATCACCGCCGGGGAGAACACGCTGCGCCTGGCCCCGCCGCTGGTGGTCACGCCGGCCGATGTGGACGCCGCGCTGGCGATGCTGGACCGCGCCGCCCGCCGCGTCGCCGCGACGGTGAAGCCGGCGTGAGTGCGGCGCTGCGCCGCCAGGACCGGCCGGGGGACGCGCCCCCGGCCGGTCCGCGCCACTTCCTCGACCTGCGGGATTTCGACCCCGCGACGTTGCGGCGGATGCTCGACCTCGCCGCCGGCTTCAAGCGCGGGCAGGGCGCGAAGCCGCTGGCCGGGCGGACGCTGGCGCTGATCTTCGAGAAACCCTCCACCCGCACCCGCGTTTCGTTCGAGGTCGGGATGCGCCAGCTGGGCGGCGACGTGATCGTCCTCAGCGCGCGGGACATGCAGTCCGGCCGCGGCGAAACCCCGGCCGATACCGCGCGCGTGCTGTCGCGCTATGTCGATGCGATCATGCTGCGCACCGATGCCGCCGGCAAGCTGCACGAACTCGCCCGCCACGCCACCGTGCCGGTGATCAACGGGCTCACCGATACCTCGCACCCGTGCCAGCTGATGGCCGATGTGCTGACGTTCGAGGAACATCGCGGCCCGATCGCGGGCCAGGTGGTCGCCTGGTGCGGCGACGGCAACAACGTCGCCCGCAGCTGGATCGAAGCGGCGGTGCAGTTCGGCTTCACCTTGCGGCTGGCGACACCGGACGCGCTGCGCCCGCCGGCCGAGCTGGTGGCCTGGGCGCGCGCCCAAGGCGGGCGGATCGAGCTCACCGACGACCCGGCCGCGGCGGTGGCGGGCGCGCGCTGCGTGGTGACCGATACCTGGATCAGCATGTCCGACGATCCGGCGGAAAGCCGCCACAACCTGCTGGCGCCCTATCGCGTCACCGCGGCGCTGATGGCGCGGGCGGCCGGGGACGCGATCTTCATGCACTGCCTGCCGGCGCATCGCGGGGAGGAGGTCACCGCCGAGGTGATCGACGGGCCGCAATCGGTGGTGTTCGACGAGGCGGAGAACCGGCTGCACGCGCAGAAGGGCGTGCTGGCCTGGGTGCTGGG
>JAKBCO010000107.1 GCA_021807785.1 Pseudomonadota bacterium | reverse complement strand
GTGGTCTTGTCCATCCAGAGCAGCGCATGGGCGGTGGGGATGGGCAGCCACGCCACCAGCGCCGGATGCGGCCAGACCACGAATTGCAGCACCAGCCCGAAACCCAGCATGAGCCCCGCGGCCCAGTCCAACGGCCGCCGCCAGCGGCGCAGGTCCGGCGGCGCATGGGCCAGCACGGCGCCGATGGCGAACAGGAACTGCCAGGTCAGCGGATCGAAATACCAGCCGGTGCCGCGCCAGCCGGGCAGGTTCAGATCCCACCGCCGGGCCGCCAGATAGAGCGCCGCCGACAGGCCCAGCAACCACCCCGGGCGCCGCAGCAGCGGCAGCGCCAGCGCGAACAGCGCCAGCAGCGCCACATAAAGTGGCAGGATGTTGAGCAGGCTGGGCTGGTAGCGCAGGGTCAGGGCATTCAGCAATGCCCGGTAGGGGGCGTGGGCCAGGAGGTCGAGCCGGGATTCGTCGAGGTAGAACGGAAGCTCGGCCTTGCTGACGCTGCCGGCGACCTGCGCCGCATAGACCACGAACAGGAAGATATGGGCGATGTAGAGCACCCAGGCGCGCTTCAGCGCGTCGGCGGCGCCGTAGGCCCAGCCGGCGCGGTCCATCGCCGCGCCATAGGCCTTGGCGGCACCGAACCCGGCGAGCAGCACGAACACCTCGGCGGCGTCGTTCAGCGCCACCACGTGCAGGCTGTACCGGGCCATCACGTTGCCGGGGATGTGATCGGCGAAGATCCACCACAGGGCGCAGCCGCGGGCGAAATCCACGCGCAGGTCGCGACCGGGGCCGGTGCGAACCAGGGTCATGGCGGATCGGCGGCGGGGGCGGCGCGGACGCGTGCCTGGAGTTTGCGCTTGCGCAGATTCTCGCGCAGCGCGGCGGCAAGCGCGGCGCGGCGCGGGTCGGCCTTTTCAGCGGGGCGGTCCGGCGTCGGCGGCGTCCGGGGCGGCGCGGCGTCCGGGGGGCGAGGCGGGGGAGGCATGACCGCAACGTTCCCGGGGCGGGTGGGGGCGTCAAGACCGGCGACGGGGCCGGCCGGCGGGGCAGGGGAGGGGGCGGGTGGCAAATATGTTACATATACGTAACATAATCGCCCCGGGCTCGCCCCCACCCGCGCGCTTGCTATAACCCGCCCCCATGATCCTCCTCACCGGCGGAGCCGGCTTCATCGGCTCGAATCTCCACGCCGCCCTCCGCCAGCGCGGCGCCGAGACCGTGGTGGTGGATTGGCTCGGCCAGCAGGGCAAATGGCGCAACCTCGCCGCCCACCCCCCGGCGCGGCTGATCCCGCCGGAAGCGCTCGACGATTTCCTCGCCGCCCGCCCGCCGATCGAAACCCTGATCCATCTCGGCGCGATCAGCGAGACCACCGCCAGCGACGGCGATCGCACCTGGGCCACCAATGTCGAGCTGCCGCTGCGCCTCTGGCACTGGTGCGCCGCGCGCGGGGTGCGCTTCCTCTATGCTTCCTCGGCCGCCACCTATGGCGACGGGGCCCACGGCTTCGACGACGACCCGGCCCGGCTCGGCGCGCTGCGCCCGCTCAACCTCTACGGCTGGACCAAGCACGCTTTCGACCTCCGCGTCGCCGCGCTGCTCGCCGCCGGCGCGCCGCGCCCGCCGCAATGGGCGGGGATGAAGTTCTTCAACGTCTATGGGCCGAACGAATACCACAAGGGGTCGATGATCTCGGTGGTGAAGGTCAAGCATGACGAGGTCCTGGCCGGCCAGGCCCCGCGCCTGTTCCGCTCCGACCGGCCCGATCTCGCCGATGGCGCCCAGGCGCGGGATTTCATCTGGATCGGCGACGTGGTCGCGGTGATCCTCTGGCTGCTCGATACCCCGGCGGTGAACGGGCTCTTCAATGTCGGCACCGGCCGCGCCCGGACCTATCGGGATCTGGCGCACGCGGTCTGCGACGCCGCCGGCGTGCCCCGCGCCATCGCCTATATCGACATGCCCGACAAGCTGCGCGGCCAGTACCAGTCCTTTACCGAGGCCGGCACCGCGCGGCTGCGCGCCGCCGGCTTCGGCGGACAATTCACCCCGCTCGAGGACGGCATCCGCCGCTACGTCCAGGACTATCTCCGCCAGCCGGACCCTTACGCATGATTGCCCATCTCGCCGCCGTCCTGGTCGATCCCGGGTTCGATCCGGTCGCCATCCATCTCGGGCCGATCAACATCCGCTGGTATGCGCTGGCCTATATCACCGCGCTGCTGATCGGCTGGCGGGTTGCGCGCCGGCTGGTGCGCCTGCCGCCCGCCATCGCCAGCCCCGAGCAGGTGGACGATTTCCTGACCTACGCCACCCTCGGCGTGGTGCTCGGCGGGCGGCTCGGCTACGTGCTGTTCTACCAGCCGGCGCTCTATTTCGCCCATCCGCTGCTGATCCCGGCGGTGTGGGACGGCGGCATGAGCTTCCACGGCGGCGCGCTCGGGGTGGCGTTCGCGATCTGGTGGTTCTGCCGGCGCGAGAAGATCCCGATGCTCGCCTTCGCCGACCGCATCGCCGTCCCGGTGCCGGTCGGGCTCGGCCTGGGGCGGGTGGCCAATTTCATCAATGGCGAACTCTGGGGCCGCCCGGTGCCGGGCTGCACCCCGGCGCATTGCTGGCTGCCGATCGCCCTGATCTACCCCGCCGCCGGCCCGCAGCCGCGCTACCCCTCCGAACTCATCGAGGCCACCCTGGAGGGCATCTTCCTGCTCGCCGCCATGGCCCTGCTGGCGCGCTCCAACCGGCTGCGCCTGCGCCCCGGCTACGTCGCCGGCTGCTTCATCCTGGGCTACGGCATCTGCCGCTTCACCGCCGAGTTCTTCCGCCAGCCCGACCCGTTCCTGGGCTATCTCTGGGGCGGCCTCACCATGGGCCAGCTGCTGTCGCTGCCGATGCTGGTGATCGGCCTCGCCATGATGGCCTATGCGTGGCGCCATCCCTGGGTGCCCACGGATGCCCGCGCCTGAGCCCGAGCGGCTGGACCACTTCATCGCCCGCGCCAACGCCGCCTATTACGCCACAAGCGACCCGTTCGCCGATTTCACCACCGCCCCGGAAATCTGCCAGGGCTTCGGCGAATGCCTCGGCCTCTGGGCGGCGGTGGCGTGGGACCAGGCCGGCCGCCCGCCCCGCCCGATCCTGGCCGAGGCCGGGCCGGGACGCGGCACGCTGATGGCCGACGCGCGCCGCGCGATCCGCGCCGTCGCCCCCGATTTCGCCGCCGCCCTCGCGCTGCACCTGATCGAGACCTCGCCCCGGCTGCGCGCGGCCCAGGCGTCGGCGCTGGGGGAGGGCGCCGCCTGGCACGACGCTCTCGCCACCCTGCCGCCCGGCCCGATCTTCCTGCTCGCCAACGAGTTCCTGGACGCGCTGCCGATCCGCCAGTTCGTCCGCCGCGGCGCCGGCTGGACCGAGCGCCACGTGCGCGGCGGGCGATGGGAGGAGCATCCCGCCGCCGACCCGCCCGCCACCCCAGCCGCCACCCCGGCCGCCGAGGGCACGGTGGTGGAGTGCTCCGAGGCCGCGACCGCCTTCACCGCCGCGCTGGCGCGACGGATCGCCACCCAGGGCGGCGCGGCGCTGGTGATCGACTACGCCGCCGAGACCCCGAATCCGGCCGGCAGCCTGCAAGCGCTGCGCGCCGGCGCGCCCGCCGACCCGCTGGCCGCGCCCGGCGAGGCCGATCTCACCGCGCATGTGGATTTCCCGGCCCTTGCCGCCACCGCCAGCGCCGCCGGCGCCGCGGCGTTCGGCCCCATCCCGCAGGGCAGGCTGCTCGCCCGGCTGGGCTTGCCCGCCCGCATCGACCGGCTCGCCGCCGGCCTGCCCGCCCCGCGCGCGGCGGTGCTGCGCGCCGGGGCCCGGCGGCTGCTGGCGCCGGAGCGCATGGGGGTGCTGTTCAAGGCGCTGGCGCTGTGCCACCCCGCGTCACCGCCGCCGCCCGGATTCGAGCCCGGATACGCCCCCGGATACGCCCCATGAGTTCTGCCGAGTTCCTGCGCGCCGACGCGCTCGATCCGCTGCCGCACGGGTTCTTCACCCGCCGCGGCGGCGTCTCGCGCGGGCCCTGGGCGGCGCTGAACTGCGCGCTCTCCGGCCAGGACCGCCCGGAGCATGTGGCGGAAAACCGGGCCCGGGTCGCCGCCGCCCTCGGCCTGCCCCCACCGGCGCTGCTGGGCCTGACCCAGGTGCACGGGGCCGCGGTGGTGCGCGTCACCGCCCCCTGGCCGGCCGGGCAGGGGGTGCGGGCGGACGCGATGGTGACCGACCGGCCCGGTCTCGCGCTCGGGATCATCACCGCCGATTGCGCCCCGGTGCTGCTGGCGGACCCGCAGGCCGGGGTGATCGGCGCCGCCCATGCCGGCTGGCGCGGCGCGGTGGCGGGGGTGATCGAGGCGACCCTGGCGGCGATGGCGGCCCTCGGGGCGGAGGCCGCGCGGGTGGCGGCGGCGGTGGGTCCCTGCATCGGCCAGGCCTCCTATGAGGTGGGGCCGGACCTGCGCGCGGCGGTGCTGGAAGCCGGCGCCGAGGGCGCGGCGTTCCTCGCCCCCGGGCGGGATGCGGCGCATTGGCAGTTCGACCTGGCGGGCTACTGCGCCGCGCGGCTGTGCGCCGCCGGGGTGGCGCGGGTCGGTTCGGTGGCCGTCGATACCGCGGCCGATGAGGCACGCTTCTTCAGCCACCGCCGCCGCACCTTGCGCGGGGAAGGCCCGATCGGGCACCAGATCTCGGTGATCGCACTCGCTCGGTGATCGGCCCGGGGCGTTCGGTCCGCGCCGCAACCCGGCGCGCTCCCGTCACAGGGACCTCGCCCGTCGCCGGCTCGGGGGCCGGTCAGGCGTGATCCGCCCGGGCCCGCCCGAAATGCGCCGCCAGCGCCGACATCGCGGTGAAGATGGTGGTCCCCAGCGCGGCGAGGCGGGCGTTGGCGGGCTCGGGCGCCGGTCGTTCCACGGGCGGGACCTCCGGCGCGGCGAGGGTTCGCCGCGGGTCCAGCGTCTGCCCTGATGTTGGGCAAGCGGGCTGGTCCGCGCCCGGTCTCTGGGCTAAGCACGGCAAGCGGCTGCCGGCAGGGGGACGCCGCCGGGCCGACGCGGTGTTGGCACGGAACGTGCAACGGAAGGGTCGTGAGGCCATGAAGAAGATCGAGGCCGTCATCAAGCCGTTCAAGCTGGACGAAGTGAAGGAGGCGCTGCACGAGGTAGGCTTGCAGGGCATCACGGTGGTGGAGGCCAAGGGGTTCGGACGGCAGAAGGGCCATACCGAGCTCTACCGCGGCGCCGAATACGTGGTGGATTTCCTGCCCAAGGTGAAGATCGAGGTGGTCTGCGAGGACGGCCTGGTCGAGCGAGCGGTGGAGGCGATCATCGCCGCCGCCCGTACCGGCCGCATCGGCGACGGCAAGATCTTCATCACGACGGTCGAGGAAGTGATCCGGATCCGAACCGGCGAGCGCGGCGAAGCCGCGATCTGACGTCTCCCGGCTCACGAGGAATGCCCCGGTGCCATCCGGTGCCGGCGGATTTGTGCAACCAGATTATCAAGGACAACCCAGTATGGCGAAGCGGGCTGGCAGCGGCGAGGGCGATGCCGTCGGCAAGGTGATGGAGATGCTCAAGGAGCACTCCGTCGAATACGTGGACCTGCGGTTCACCGATCCGCGCGGCAAGTGGCAGCACACCGCGCAGCACGTCTCCACCATCGAGCCGGAGACCTTCAAGGAAGGGATCATGTTCGACGGTTCCTCGATCGCCGGCTGGAAGGCGATCAACGAGTCCGACATGATCCTGATGCCGGACCCGGAAACCGCCTGCATGGACCCGTTCGCGGCCAAGCCCAGCCTGGTGCTGATCTGCGACATCGTCGAACCCTCGACCGGACAGGCCTATCACCGCGACCCGCGCTCCACCGCCAAGAAGGCCGAAGCCTATGTGAAGGCGTCGGGCATCGGGGACGCCGTCTATTTCGGCCCCGAGGCCGAGTTCTTCATCTTCGACAGCGTGAAGTTCGGCACCGGCGGCAATTACGGGATGTTCCATCTGGACAGCCAGGAAGGCCCCGACGCCAGCACCAAGGACTATCCGGAAGGCAACATGGGCCATCGGCCGTCCATCAAGGGCGGGTATTTCCCGGTGCCGCCGGTCGATAGCGAAAGCGACCTGCGCGCCGAGATGCTCTCCACCATGGGCGAGATGGGCGTGGTGATCGAGAAGCACCACCACGAGGTGGCGCAGAGCCAGCACGAGCTCGGCATGAAGTTCGGGCCGATGGTGCGCATGGCCGACCATCTGCAGATCTACAAATACTGCATCCACAATGTCGCGCACAGCTACGGCAAGACCGCGACCTTCATGCCGAAGCCGATCTATGGCGACAACGGCTCGGGGATGCATTGCCACCAGTCGATCTGGAAGGCGGGCAAGCCGCTGTTCGCCGGCAACGGCTATGCGGATCTGTCGGAGACGGCGCTCTACTACATCGGCGGCATCATCAAGCACGCCAAGGCGCTGAACGCGTTCACCAACCCGGCGACCAACAGCTACAAGCGGCTGATCCCCGGGTTCGAGGCGCCGGTGCTGCTGGCCTATTCCGCCCGCAACCGCTCGGCCTCCTGCCGCATTCCCTACGCGACCAGCCCGAAGGCCAAGCGCGTCGAGGTGCGGTTCCCGGACGCCGCCGCCAACCCCTACCTGGCCTTCAGCGCCATGCTGATGGCGGGTCTCGACGGGATCAAGAACAAGATCCACCCCGGCGATCCGATGGACAAGGACCTCTATGACCTGCCGCCGGAGGAGCTGAAGGGCATCCCGACCGTCTGCGGCAGCCTGCGCGAGGCGATCGGCGCGCTGGAGGCGGACCACGCCTTCCTGCTCGCCGGCGACGTGTTCTCGAAGGATCAGATCGAGAGCTATATCGAGCTCAAGTGGTCCGAGGTGTTCCGTTTCGAGCACACCCCGCACCCGGTCGAGTTCGAGATGTACTACTCGGTCTGACCGCGGTCCCTTTCGCGTTCGGCCTCGGGCGCCCCGTCATCCGCGAGGATGGCGGGGCGCTTCGCATTTCGGGGGATTACGGGCAGGCAATCTGCCCAACAAAGCGGCAGCGGTGGACGCCGCCCGCGTCCCGGCCCGCCCGTCCCGCCCACCCGCGCGCCGGCCATGAGGGGGCGGAGATCGCACCGCTCCGGCTGGCACGCTTCTTGAGTGTGACTGTCCTGCTACGCCACCCAAGGACAGGGCACCGAAATGAAGCTGATTATGGCCATCATCAAACCGTTCAAGCTGGACGATGTCCGCGAGGCGCTGACCCCGCTCGGCGTGCAGGGCCTGACGGTTTCCGAAGTCAAGGGCTTCGGCCGCCAGAAGGGCCAGACCGAAATCTACCGCGGCGCGGAATACCACGTGAACTTCCTGCCCAAGGTGAAGATCGAGGTCGCGGTGGCGGCCGATCTCGCCGAACAGGTCGTCGAGGCGATCGTCAAATCCGCCCACACCGGCAAGATCGGCGACGGCAAGATCTTCGTCATGGACATCGAACGCGCGGTGCGCATCCGCACCGGCGAGACCGACGCCGCGGCGTTGTAACCCCTATTCCAAATCAACCAGGGAAACCGATACGATGAAGCTCTCCCGACTTGCCTGGGGAACCGCCGGCCTTGTGCCGGCGCTGCTGGCCGCGGGGCCGGCATTGGCGGACGCGCCGTCCAAGGTGCCGCCAATGAATGCGGGCGATACCGCCTGGATGCTGACCAGCACCGCGCTGGTGCTGATGATGACCATTCCGGGCCTGGCGCTGTTCTACGCCGGGATGGTACGCAAGAAGAACGTGCTCGCCACCATGATGCAGTCCTTCGTGATCTGCTGCATCGTGACCATCACCTGGACGGTGGCCGGCTACTCGTTGGCCTTCACCAAGGGCAATCCCTATATCGGCGATTTCTCGCGCTTCATGTTGTGGGGCATGGAGAAGCACTGGGACCAGGCGTTCCTGCTCGGCGGATCGGTGCCGCAGACCATCCCCGAGAGCGTCTTCATGATGTTCCAGATGACGTTCGCCATCATCACCCCGGCGCTGATCGCCGGCGCCTTCGCCGACCGCATGAAATTCTCGGCGCTGTGCATCTTCATGACCCTGTGGTCGCTGCTGGTCTATTCGCCGATCGCGCACTGGGTGTGGAGCTCGGACGGCTGGCTGGGCGCGGGCGTGTTCGGCCTGCCGGGCGCGGCCGATTTCGCCGGCGGCACCGTGGTCCACATCAACGCCGGCATCGCCGGGCTGGTCTGCTGCCTGGTGATGGGCAAGCGCGTCGGTTACGGCCAGGACAACATGGCGCCCTATAACGTGTCCTATGCGGTGATCGGCGCCTCGCTGCTGTGGGTAGGCTGGTTCGGCTTCAACGCCGGCTCGGCGGGCGCCGCCAACGGGCGCGCCGGCATGGCGATGACGGTGACCCAGATCGCCACCGCCGCCGCCGCGCTGGGCTGGATGTTCGCGGAGTGGGCCTCGAAGGGCAAACCCTCGGTGCTGGGCGCGGCATCCGGCGCGGTGGCCGGGCTGGTCGCCATCACCCCGGCCTCGGGCTTCGTGCTGCCGGGTGCGTCCATCATCATCGGCGTCGCCGCCGGCGTGATCTGCTTCTGGTCGGCGACCTCGCTCAAGCACGTGCTCGGCTATGACGACAGCCTGGACACCTTCGGCGTCCACGGCGTGGGCGGCATCGTCGGCGCGCTGCTGACCGGCGTGTTCGCCTACGGCCCGCTCTCGGGCGGCGCCAACAAGGGCGGTCTGCCGCAGTTCGAGGCGCAGGTGATCGCGGTGATGACCACCCTGATCTACAGCGGCGTGATGAGCTGGGTCCTGCTGATGATCACCAAAGCCCTGGTCGGGCTCAGGGTGGATGCCGAGGAGGAGCGCGAGGGTCTCGATCTCGTGCTGCACGGGGAACAGATTTTCTGATCCTCCACCAAGCGGGGCGCCGGGCGACCGGTGCCCCGTCCTGCCGGATGCGTGAGTGAACCAAGCAAGGAGACTGAGAATGCTTCAGGGGAACAGGCTGCGATCAGGCGCGTTGCGCGGGCTGCTGGCGGCGGGGACGGCGCTGGCCGCGGCGCCCGCGGCCCATGCCTTCAACCCGCCCTCGCCGATCAAGATCGACGGCGGACCGCTCGGCCAGCTGCTGCTCTCGGGCGGCGCCGATGGCTATGTCTATGGCCTGACCGGGGCCGGCAGCTCGTCGAGCCCCGGCCTGCTCGGCACCGACAAGTCGGGCGGGGCCGAGTTCATGAACGGGCTGGTCGAGCTGCAAAAATCCGACGGCATCATCCAAGGCACCATCGAGGCCGGCAGCACCAACAATTTCGTGATGGGCTACGCCCCGCACGCGACCTCGGTCACCACCTTCGCCACCGGTCCGCTCTATGCCGCCTACCTCACCCTCGTGCCGAACTCCTATATCAGCATCTCGGCCGGCCATCTCGGGTCGCTCGAGGGCTACGAATCCGGCATCGACTGGAACAATTTCAACGTCCTGACCACCGACATCTTCGAGGTCGAGAACTCGCAGAGCACCGGCGTGCAGGTCACCGGCACCGCCGGTCCGGTCTCCGCCACCGTGCTCTTCGGTGACGGCTTCGACACCCAGCAATGGAGCTACCTGCAAGCCTCGGCCACCTATACTGTCAACAGCAGCAACGCCGCGACGCTGTTCGGCTCCACCAACATCGCCACCATCGGCGCCGGCGCGCATTACTACGGCTCGGCCACCACTCCCTATAATTCCAGCTTCGTCGGCTTCGGTCCGACCAGCGCGGCCCCGTCCGTGAACTCCTCGATGATCGGCGGCTACTACAGCTGGACCATGGGCAATCTGAACGTGGTGCCCGAGTTCCAGTACACCTGGGCCACCAAGACTCCCTCGGTCGGGCTGGCGAAATTCTCCTCCAACCTCGGCCTCGCGGTGTTCGCCAACTACCAGTTCGGCACCTCGCCCTGGTCGCTCGGCGGTTGGGTGCAGTATTTCAACTCCAACGGTCCGGATGCGTGGTTCCTGAACGCCGGCTCGCAGGGGGTCGGCTTCTCCATCGCCCCCACCTGGCAGGGGAAATACCTCTTCGTGCGCGGCGATGTCGGCTTCATCCACCTCAGCAAGGTGGGCGTGCCGGGCTCGGCGGCCTATACCAGCGGCGGTAACCAGCGCAACCAGGCCACCTTCCTGGTGGAAACCGGCGTCCTGTTCTGAGGCTTCGCGTGGCGCCGGTCCCTCGCGGGGCCGGCGTCAGGCACCAGCCATCGTCATCCCGTCCACCCGCAGGGTCGGCGCGTCGGTGCCGCGGCGGAACACCAGATCATCCGCCGCCCGCAACGCGGCAAACATCGCCGGCAGGTTCCCGGCAATCGTGATCTCCGCCACCGACTCGGCCAGCCTGCCGTCGCGGATCAGGAACCCCGCCGCCCCGCGGCTGTAATCGCCGGTGACCTGGTTCACCCCCATCCCGATCAGCTCGATCACGTAAAGACCAAGCCCGATATCGGCCATCAGCGCTTCCGGCGACGCCGTCCCGGCCGCCAGATACAGATTGCTCGGCGCCGGCCCGGGCGGCCCGCCGGTCCC
>JAKBCO010000106.1:3884-10724 GCA_021807785.1 Pseudomonadota bacterium | reverse complement strand
TGCGGGTGCGGGAGGTGGCGCGCGACAAGCGCCACAACCACGACAAGCGGCCGGTCTGGCTGGGACCCCACCTCAAGCCGCCGGAGTTGCAGCCGATCCCGTATTCGTTCCGAGGGTGAGGGGGGGGGACAGACGCCAAGCAAAAACGCACGCCCATAACGTTACGATCTACCAACAATAATCCCCCCCTCCCTCCGCAAACCTCCCCTGCCCCACCCAGGCTTGCGCCCCATCCGGTTCCGGCCCATGTCGGCAGCCATGCTCGATCAGCCCAGCCAAGAGGCCATCGCCGCCGCCGACCAGGCCGCCCGCATCTGGCGCTACCAGGCCTCCGGCAGCGGCCCGGATTTCCAGGCCACGATGCTGTCGCGGATGCTGCTCGACACCTTCAACCCCTACAAACCCTCGGTGATCGACTGGCCCCGGCTCGATGACGCCGCCCGCGCCCGCCTGATCGCCCTGCCGATCTGGGACATCGCCGTCCAGACCGAAGGCCGCGCCCGCCTGCGCATCCTCAGCTACGCCCGCCAGGTCGCCCAGCCGGGCTTGCGCGAAGCCTTCGAACTCATGGCCTTCGAGGAAGGCCGCCACAAGGAAGTCCTCTCCAACCTGGTCCAGGCCTACGGCATCGCCCTCGACCCCGAACCCACCTATGTCGAACCGAGGAACCCCGAATGGGGCTTCCTGGTCACCGGCTATTCCGAGTGCATCGACAGCTTCTTCGCCTTCGGCCTGTTCGCGCTGGCCCGCCGCTCCGGCTTCTTCCCCCCCGAGCTGGTCGAGACCTTCGAGCCGGTGATCCAGGAGGAAGGCCGCCACATCCTCTTCTTCATCAACTGGGTCGATTGGCACAAGCGCACCATGCCGCTCTGGCGCCGCCCCTGGTTCGCGCTCAAGACCGCCCTGGTCTGGGCCTATCTGATCCGCGAGCGGATCGGCCTCGCCAAGGACGTCAGCGCCGGGGAGAAGGAGAACGCCAATTTCACCGTCGAGGGCGCCGCGGCGGTCGGCGGCGAGATCGACACCGCCGAGCTGATGGCGCTCTGCCTCGCGGAAAACGACCGCCGCCTCTCCGGCTACGATCCGCGCCTGCGCCCGCCCACCACGGTGCCGCGGCTGGTGCGGCTCGCCCTGCCGGTGCTGCGCTGGCTCCGACGGCGGGGCAAGCCGGCATGACACGGTCGGCCCCTTCGGCCGCCCGCAGCGCGCGTTGGGTTGGGGCGGCGGGGGCGCGCGAAATCGAGACCATGCCGGGGGCCCGCCATCCACGCGACGCGGCACCGAGTAGCCCCCCCGGCATGAGACCCGCCACGGCAACACCGGGTCCGGAATGGGGCTGACCCCCACGCGCCGCCTGTTCGCCGCGCGCGCCGTCATCAGCCTGGGCCAGGGGGCGATGGGGGTGGATTTCGCGCTCTACGCGCGCACGCTCGGCTGGTCGCCGGGGCTGCTCGGCGCGGTGGTGGGCGCGGGGATCCTGCTCGGCGGGCTGCTCACCGCCGGCGCCGGGCCGCTCTCGGACCGGTTCGGCCGCCGCCCGTTCCTGATCGGCTATCTGGTGCTGGTGACCCTGGCCGCCGCCGGCGCCGCCGTCTCCGGCCGGCTCGCGATGGTGGCCGCCGCCGCGATCATCGCCGGGTTCGGCCGCGGCGCGGTCGGGGTCCCGGGACTGTTCGGCGCCGTGCAGCAAGCCTGGCTCGCCGACACGCTCGAGGCCACCTCCCCCGGTACCGCGATCAGCCGCGGCTTCGCGCGCAACACCGCGATTGGCTTCTTCGCCACCGCCATCGGCACTTTCGCCGGCGGCCTGCCGCCGGTCTGGAGCCACCTTCTGCCCGGGGCGCTCTCCTACCGGCCGCTCTTTGCCTTCGCCGCCCTGACCACGCTGATCTCGCTGCTGCTGCTCGCCTCGGTGCCGGAGCCGCCGCGCGCCCGCCCCGCCCCGGCGGCGCCGCGCGGGACCGACACGGTCCAGGCCAGCGAAAACCGGCTGCTCTGGCAGCTGGCCGGGATCAACGCCCTCAACGGCGTGGGCATCGGGCTGTCCGCGCCGCTGCTGTCGTGGTGGCTGGCCGAGCGATTCGGCGTGGGCCCGGGGCAGATCGGCCCGGCGGTGGGGTTCGTGCTGCTGGCCTCGGGGCTGGTGGCGCTCGGCGCCGGGCGGCTCGGCGCGCGCTACGGGCTGGTGCGGGTGGTGGTGGCGATGCGCGCGCTGGGGCTCGGCTTGCAGGTGGCGATGCCGTTCGCCCCGGATTTCGGCCTGGCGATCGCGGCCTACGCGGTGCGCACGGTGCTCAACCGGGGCACGGTGGGGCAGCGCCAGGCGCTGGTGATGGGGGCGGTGCGGGGGCACCGGCGCGGGCTGGCGGCCAGCGTCAGCGGGGTCTCCGTGCAGGTGCCGCGCGCGCTGGGGCCGTGGCTGGCGGGGCTGATGTTCGGCGCCGGGTGGCTGGCCGGCCCGTTCCTGCTCGCCGCCCTGTTCCAGGGGGTCTATCTGGTGTTGTATCGGCGGGTGTTCGCCGGGGCCGAGCGGCGCGGGCCATGACGCAAGGGCATGGCCGCCCGGCGGCAAGCCCGGCTGCGCCCTCCGCCATGCGCCGCTAATGTCCTGCCCCTGAAATGTCTTCCCGGTTCAGGGACCAGCAGGCCACTGAAACCCAAGAGCGAGGGTCCCGACACATGATGAGGATATGTGCGGGTCGGGACACTCGCATTCGCTGTCCGTCAGCACAGGATCCGCCGTGAGCCAGGCCGTCACCGCCCGTCCCGCCGCCACCGCCTTTCCGGTCCTGGGCGCGATCAGCTTCTGCCACCTGCTCAACGACATGATGCAGTCGCTGCTGCCGGCGATCTACCCGATGCTGAAAGGCGGGTTCGACCTGAACTTCGCCCAGATCGGCCTGCTGACCCTGACCTATCAGACCACCGCCTCGCTGTTCCAGCCGCTGGTCGGGCATTTCACCGACCGCCGACCGATGCCGTTCTCGCTGCCCTTCGGCATGAGCTTCACCCTCTGTGGCCTGCTGTCGCTGGCGGTGGCGCCGGACTACGCGGCCCTGCTGGGCGGGGCCGCGCTGCTGGGGGTGGGGTCGTCGATCTTCCACCCGGAATCCTCGCGCATCGCCCGGCTCGCCTCCGGCGGTCGGCACGGGATGGCGCAATCGCTGTTCCAGGTCGGCGGCACCTTCGGCCAGGCGCTGGGGCCGCTGCTGGCGGCCTTCGTCATCCTGCCGCGCGGGCAGGGCGCGCTCGCCTGGTTCGCGCTGGTGGCGCTGGGCGGGATCGGCATCCTGAGCCTGCTCGGCCAGTGGTACCGCACCCGCGGGCGGGCGCGCGCGCCGGCGCGGGCGGCGGTGGCGGCGCCCTTCCCGCGCGGGCGGGTGATGCGCGCGGTGGCGGTGCTGCTGGCGCTGATGTTCTCGAAGTTCTTCTATCTGGCCAGCATCAACAGCTACTATATCTTCTACCTGACCGATCATTTCGGGCTGTCCACGCGCCAGGGCCAGCTCTGCCTGTTCGTCTTCCTGGCCGCCGCCGCGGCGGGAACCTTCATCGGCGGGCCGGTGGGCGACCGGTTCGGCCGGCGCCGGGTGATCTGGGGCTCCATCCTCGGCGTGCTGCCGTTCACCCTGGCCCTGCCCTACGCCAACCTCCAGGCCACCATCGCCCTCAGCGTGGCGATCGGGTTGGTCCTGTCCTCGGCCTTCTCGGCGATCGTGGTCTATGCGCAGGAATTGATGCCGGGGCGGGTGGGCATGGTCTCCGGCATGTTCTTCGGCTTCGCCTTCGGGATGGCCGGGGTGGGCGCGGCGGTGCTGGGGGTGCTGGCCGACTGGACCAGCATCGAGTTCGTCTATCGGGTCTGCGCCTTCCTGCCGGCGATCGGGATGCTGGCGGTGCTGCTGCCGGATGTGGAGCGCCAGCGCCTCAGCGCCAGCGCCTGAGCCAGACCAGCCCCGGCACCAGCCGCTGGTCCAGCCGGCCGCGCCAGCGGCGGAAGCGGCGGCGGATCGCACTCGGACCAAGCCGGACCCGAGCCAGCCGTGCCAGCGCCGCGCGCCGCCAGGGGTCGGTCCGCGCCAGCAGCCCGGCCCGCCAGCGCAGCGCGGCATCATGGGCGCGGGCGAACCAGCGCACCCGCAGCAGCGCCGGTTCGCAAGCGTGATAGATCCAGACCAGGATGACGGTGGCCAGCCCCTTGCCCAGCACCGCCATCAGCCCGGCCGCCAGCAGATGCCCGCGCGCCAGCAGCACCGCGGCCCAGAGTTCCGAGGCGTGGCTGAATACCTCCGGCACCAGGAACACCGGCAGCGCGGCCAGCGGCGGCAGCAGGCCGAGCCAGGCCTGCGCCGCCCGCACCACCGCCAGCGCGCCGAGGCCGCGCAGCAGCGCCCGCGCCCCGGCCCACAGCACATGCTCGGTGAGGACATAGATCAGGGCGGGAAAGAACAGCAGAAGGTCGAGGCTTCGGCCGATTCCCCTGGCGTAGCGGCGGCGGGCGGTGCGGGTCACGCGGCGATCCTACGCCAGCCGGCGCGGCGGACAAGCGGTCATTGCGGTTTGCGGCGCTCCTGCGGCGGCGGAGCCTGGCGCGGCGGCGGTGGCCGATAGACGGGCGCTGGCGGATGATACACCTGCGCCGGCGGCCGATAGACGGGCGCCGGCGGGCGATAGACCTGCGGCGGTGGCCGATAGGCGGGCGCCGGCGGGTGATACACCTGCGGCGGCGGCCGATAGGCGGGCGCCGGCGGGTGATACACCTGCGGCGGTGGCCGATAGGCGGGCGCCGGCGGGTGGTATGTCGGCGGCGGCGGCCGGTATGCGGGCTGCGAAGGGTGGTACGCCGGCTGGGGCGGACGATATGCGGCCGGCGGCGGTTGGGAGCCGGGCGCCAGGGCGCGGGCGCCGGGCCCGGAGCTCCCCACCCGCGGTGCCACCCCGCGCGGCTGTGGCCGAGCCGGCGTCAGCACGCGCGGCGGCGGCGGCATCGGGCGCCCCGGTGTGACCCCTCGCGGCGCCGCTCCCGGTCCGCGCAGCGGCGGTGGCGCCGCGAATCGCGGCGCGGGCGGATGCGCCGCGGGCGCGGGCCCCAGTCGAGACGGCAGCCCCGGCCGCGGCGGCAGCCCCGGCCGCGCTGGCCCCGTCGGGGTGATGACTCGCGGCACCCCCGGCCGCGGCGCGACGCCGGGTGGGATCGTCCGGGCCGGCCCGCCGACGCGCGGAGCGGGACCGATCGGCGCCAGCGCCGGGCGCCCGGCGATCATCGGCCGCGGCGCCGGGTGCGGCATCGGCCGCGGCGGCACCGGACGCAGCGCCGGCGGCAACTGCCGCGCCACCGCCGCCGGCAGCGGCCGCAGCCCCTGCTGGCGTGCCACCGCCCGGGTCACCCCCAGGGTTCCCGCCGCCGGCGGCACCGGCGCGCGGCCCAGCACCGGCCGTCCAGCCGCCAGCAGCCGCGCCGGCACCGGCCTCGCCAGCCCCGCCACCGGCCGTGACGCCACCATCGCCGCCGCCGGCACCATCGTCGCCGCCGCGCGGTTGCCGAACCGATTGATGGTGATCCGGTTCTCGGTCACGTTGGTGATATTGACGACGTTGCGGACATCCCGCTCGTTGGCCTCCCGCACCCAGCGCGGGCTGGCGCGGAAGCAGGGGTGATAGACCTCGAACGGCGCCAGCGGCACCCAGCCCACCTGCCCGCCCAGCAGCGCGCCGGCGGTGAAGCCGGCCGCGAACCCGCCGCCGCCCACGGTGAAGAACGTCACCAGCGCCGGCGCATAGACCGGCACCGGCGGGCCCACCGCCACCACCACCGCGCCGGGCACCCAGGCCCAGCGCGGCCCGATCCGGGCCCAGCGCCCGTAGTGGAACGGGGCGAAGCCCCAGGGATCGTCATCGATCCAGGTCCAGCCCCAGGGCGCGATATAGGCCCAGTGCCCGTCCCGATACGGCACCCAGCCCGGCCCCACCCGCGGGTACCAGACCGGCCCGTAGGCGGGCACCGCCGACCATTGGCCGTATTGCCCGAGATCGTCTCCACCCGGCATCGCCGCCACCAGCGCCGGCGGCGGCGCGGCGGCGCGACCGGCGGGCAGCATCTGCTCGGCGAAGCGGTCATGCAGGGCCGGCGTCACCCGCACCGCGAACCGGCTGGTGCCGGTGATGACGGCGCTCTGCCCCGCGCGCAGGGTGAGGCTGGCCGGGCCCGACAGCTCCGCCGCTCCCTGATACACATTGACCAGGCTCGGCGCGGTGGTGCCGCCGGCGGCGATCTCGTAGCGGCCCGGGGTGGCGATCGTCACCGTCCCGCGCGGAGTTACCAACTGATACGTCTCGCCGGGGTTGAGGGTGCGCACATGCAGCACCACCTCCCCCTGCGCCAGGGTGGCCGCCATCCGCGTGACGCCGAGCCGATCCACGGCGAACTCGGTGCCGCCGGCAAGGTCGATGGTGGTGTCGGAGACCTGCACGCCGGCCTCGGCCCCGGCCGGGGTCCACAGCGCGTCGCCGGTGCTGAGCGGATAGTTGCGCACCGCCTGGTCCCACGCGGTGCCGCCGGCCGGGCGGAACGAGGCCTGGCCGGTGGTCCAGGCGATGCGCCCGACCCGGGCCGGAGGCGAAACTTCCTGCGCCGCCGCCGGGGCGGCGAGCAGGAGGAGAAGGACGGCGATCAGGGGACGCAGCGTCATGGCAGGCGGCCTTCCGGAACCCGGGTCAAATGGGCGCCGAGCATGGCGAAATCACGTCCGCGATCGCCACCGATCCGCCACGACGCGGCACCACCATATAGGCACAGTCCGATCGAGGAGAGGACCGATGAAGCATCTTATCCGTCCCCGT
>JAKBCO010000106.1:0-3784 GCA_021807785.1 Pseudomonadota bacterium | reverse complement strand
CGTCTTATCCGCCCACGCCATCTGCTGACCTTGCTGCTGCTGGGCGGCGCGCTGGCGCTGGGGGGCTGCGTCGCCTACCCGGGCGGCTACTACGGCGGCCCCGCCTATGGCTACGCCGGCCCACCGGTGACGGTGGGGGTCGGCGGCGGCTGGGGCTGGTGGGGGGGCGACTGGGACCGCGGCGATGACGGCTGGGGCGATCACGGCTGGCATGGCGGTGGCGACTGGCATGGCGGTGGCGGCTGGCATCATTAGCCACGCCGGCCGCTTCCGGGGCTGGCGCGGCGGTCCGACAAGCGTCAGGATCGCTCCGCCAGCAACCGGAGGAGACCGCCCATGCGCGCCGCCGTCCTGACCGCGCCCCACGCGCCGCTGTCCATCGAAACCGTCGAGATCGAGAAGCCGAAACGACGGGAGGTGCTGCTGCGCACCGCCTTCGCGGGTCTTTGCCACTCCGACCTGCATTTCATCGAGGGGCTCTACCCCTATCCGGTGCCGGCGGTGCTGGGCCACGAGGCGGCCGCGGTGGTGGAGGCGGTGGGCGAGGACGTGACCTATGTGAAGCCCGGCGATCACGTCATCACCTGCCTGTCGGTGTTCTGCGGCGAATGCCCGCAATGCATGACCGGCCATCCGAACCTCTGCGAGAACACCGAGGTGAAGCTTCTGCCCGGCGCCGCGCGGCGGTTGCGCTGGAAGGGCGAGGTGCTGAACCAGGCGTTCAACCTCTCGGCCTTCGCCGAGCAGATGCTGGTGCATGAACATGCGGTGGTGAAGATCGACCCCGCGATTCCGCTCGACCGCGCCACCCTGGTGGGCTGCGGGGTGATGACCGGGGTGGGCGCGGTGTTCCATGCCGCCAAGGTGGAGCCGGGCAGCACGGTCGCCGTGATCGGCTGCGGCGGGATCGGGCTCTCCGCGGTCAACGGCGCGGCGATCGCCGGAGCAGAGCGGATCATCGCCATCGATACCGTGGCCTCGAAGCTGGAGCTGGCGCGCGCGATGGGCGCCACCGACACCATCAACGCGTCCAATGTCGATCCGGTGGAGGCGGTGAAGGAACTCACCGGCGGCGGCGTGCCTTATGCGTTCGAGGCGATCGGCGCCAAGGTCACCGCCGAGCAATCCTTCGCCATGCTGCGTCCCGGCGGAGTCGCCACCATCATCGGCATGATCCCGTTCGGTACCAAGATCGAGCTGCACGGGGCGGATTTCCTGCGCGACAGGAAGATCCAGGGCACCTCGATGGGCGGCAACCGGTTCCGGGTTGATATGCCGCGCCTGCTGTCGCTCTGGCAGCAGGGCAAGCTGAAGCTGGATCACCTGATCTCCGGGCGGCTGCGGCTCGATCAGATCAACGAGGGGTTCGCGCGGCTGAAATCCGGCGCGCCGGTGCGCCAGCTGATCGATTTCGCGGCCGGATGATCGCCTGCATCATCGAGTTCGGCGTGAAGCCGGGCCGCGATCCCGATCGCGCCCGGCTGCTTGCCGAGCTGTTCGCCGAGATCGAAACCGTGGGCGGGTTTCTGTCCAAGGATACGTTCGAGGATGTCGCCAGGCCCGGCCGGCGCATCACGATATCATATTGGGCCGACGCGGCGGCGTTGCGCGGCTGGATGCGCAACCCCGCCCATCGGCGCGCCATCGGCCAGGGTCAGCACGAGATTTTCAGCCACTACGCGATTCGAGTCGCGCGCATCGAGCGGGCGATCGACTGGGTGGCGCCGGAGCCGGCCGGCTGAGCGTGCCGACCCGGCGCCGCTCAATATCGGTATCCGGCCGGCGGCGGATATGATCCGTTCTGCGGATAGGGGCCGTTCTGCTGATACGGGCCATTTTGCTGATAGGGGCCGTTTTGCTGATAGGGGCCGCTCTGCTGGTAGGGGCGCGCGGGCGTGGTCGCCGCCCCAGCCACCGCGCCAGCGGCACCGCCGATCAGCGCCCCGGCGGCGGCACCCTGGCCACCGCCGGCGAGGCCGCCGATCGCGGCCCCGGCGCCGGCGCCGATCAGCCCGCCGCCCAGCGCCCGCTGGCCCGGACTATAGGGGTTGGTGCATCCGGCCAGCGCCAGCAGCGCCAGGGCGGGCAACAGAATGCGCGGTTTCATCGTCGCCTCCCCGCGCTCAACGGAAGCCGATGCCGACCGAAATCCCCGGCGCGTAAAACACCGGCGGAGGCGGCGGCGGAGGCGGGGCGTAATAGACAGGCGGCGGCGGGTAATAGGCAGGCGGCGCCACCACCACGCCCCAGCCGCCATCGTCATCGCCCTCGCGGCCACGCCAGCCGCCGCGCCAGCCGTCGCCGCGGTCGTCGCCATGATGCCAACCGTGCCAGCCATCGGCGCGGGCCGGATGGGCTGCGATCAGGCCGGCGCCGGCGAGGACGGCGGCCAGCAGGGCGGATCTCAGAATGCGCGTCATGGTTTTCCTCCTGTCTGCGCACGACCGATCTGGGGGCGGATCATGGCGGGATCGGGGCCGTAAAGATGGCGAAACTGCGCAGCGATGTAACGGTCCATGGCAAGGCACGGGATTCCGCGGTTTTCCCGGCATCCGGGCGCCGATCAACAGCGCGTGAGGATCAATCCCGGTAGATCATCTTCCGCGTCATGCCGCCATCGACGATGAACTCGGCGCCGGTGACGAATCCCGCCTCCGGCCCCAACAGCCAGGCGGCGAGGGCAGCGATGTCCGCAGCCTCCCCCACCCGCCCGGCCGGATGATCGGCGTGGTCCTCGGGGCGCGGCGCGGGACCCTTGGTGGCGATCCAGCCGGGGCTGATCGCGTTCACCCGCACCGCCGGCCCCAGGCTGATCGCCAGCGCATGGGTGAGCGCCACCAGCCCGCCCTTGGCGGCGGCGTAGGCCTCGGTGTCCGGCTCCGACATATGCGCGCGGGTGGAGGCGATGGTCACCACCGCCCCACGGGCGGCGCGGAGCGCCGGGGCGGCGGCGCGGGCGAGCAGGAAGGTCGCGGTCAGGTTGGTGGCCAGCACCCGGTTCCATTCGGCGAGCGAGAGCTCGGTGAGCGGCTTGCGGATCATGATGCCGGCGTTGCAGACCAGCCCCTCCAGCCGGTCGCCGGCGGCGGCTGCGGCGGCGGCCACCGCGTCGGGGTCGGTCACGTCGCAACGGAGCGCCAACCCGCCTTGCGGGGCGGGGGCGGGATCGCGGTCGGCGGCCAGCACGCGCCAGCCATCGGCGGCGAGGCGCGCGGCAATGGCGGCGCCGATGCCGCGCGCGGCACCGGTGACGAGGGCGGTGGGCATGGCTGGGGCCATGCTCACCGGTGGGTGTCCTCGTTTTCATCGGGCGCCATCAGCTTCCCCCACGCCCGCACCCGGCTGACCCGCAGCGCGATCACCGCCAGCCCCTCGAGCCGCATCGCCGCCAGTTGCGGGTAGCGCGCCCGCGCCGCCGCCTGCGCCGCCGCGTACTCGGCCCCCGCGGTGAGGATTTCCGCCCGGCCGCGCAGCATCACCCAGCCGAGCCCGGACCAGTCCTCCTGGTAGTGATCCACCAGCAGGCAGGCCGCCGGCCGGACGGCGATGTTGCGCAGCCGTTGCAGGACCACCCCGGGCCGCTTCGGCTTCTCGTCGATCGGCACGAAGACACTGGCGCCGATCAGGGCGAAGCAGACCGGCACCAGATGCGGGGTACCGTCGGGCCCGATGGTGGCCAGCCGCGCCACCCGGGCCCGCTCGATGAAGGCGCGCTGCTCGGCGCTCAGCACCGGCCGGCTCAGCCGCGCCCGGGCAAGCCGAGCCCCGCGGCGCGCCCGCCGTC
>JAKBCO010000105.1 GCA_021807785.1 Pseudomonadota bacterium | reverse complement strand
AGGCGGTCCCGTGCAGCTTGTGGCCGCGGATGCCGCCCTTGGCGTTGATGTCCTCGATCGCCATCATCACCGCGTCGCGCCAGAGCACGCCGACGGTGGCGCCGGAGCCGGAGAGCTCGGCGGGAACCGCGATTTCCAGCGTGGACTTGGCGGCCTGCGCGGCCGGCGCGGCGAGTGCCGCCAGCGCCGCGGCGCCGCAGCCCAGCGCGAGACGGGTGAAAGCGGAACGCATGAAGGGATCCTTCCGGTTGGCATGATGGGCAGGACATACGCCGCCACCCGCGCCGGCCGGGTTTGACCTTTGGCCAACCCAGCCGGGCCGACCTGGACGCCGCCCCAACGTTCCGGGCGTATCCCGGCCCGGGGCTCGTATGTCAAGGGCGTAATGCGGGGGGCGCATTGCCGGCGCCGGAGGCTGTGGTACGCTACGCCCGATGCGCCTGCTCACCCCGCTGCCCCAGGACGACCTCCGCGATGTCCCCGACGCCGCCCGCGCCGCCGAGGCGGCCGGCTATGACGGGCTGACCACCGCCGAGAACAAGCACGACCCGTTCCTGCCGCTGGCGGTGGCCGGGGTGGCGAGCGAGCGGATCGGCCTCGAAACCTCGGTCGCGATCGCCTTCCCGCGCAGCCCGATGGTGGTGGCGAACGCGGCGTGGGACCTGCACGTCGCCTCCCGCGGGCGCTTCGTGCTGGGGCTCGGGCCGCAGATCCGTCCGCACAACGAACGCCGGTTCTCGGTGCCCTGGTCGGCGCCGGCGCCGCGGTTGCGGGATTACGTGAACAGCCTGCGCGCCATCTGGACCGCGTGGGAAACCGGAACGAAACTGGCCCACGAGGGCCCGCATTATCATTTCACCCTGATGCCGCCCTATTTCGTGCCGCCCGGGCTGCATCTGCCGATGGTGCCGATCACCCTCGCCGCGGTCGGGCCGCATACGCTGCGGCTGGCCGGCGAGGTGGCGGACGGGGTGCGGCTGCACGGGTTCTGCACCCGCGCTTATCTGGATCGGGAGATCCTGCCGCGGCTCGCCGAGGGCCGCGCCCGGTCGGGCCGGGCCCGGGAAGCCTTCCAGGTGATCGGCGGCGGGTTCGTCGCCACCGGCGCCGATGACGCGGCGGTGGCGCGCGGGGTGGAAGTGGCGCGCGGACGCATCGCCTTCTACGGCTCCACCCCCGCCTATTGGCCGGTGCTGGACCTGCACGGGCTCGGCGATCTCGGCCGCAAGCTGAACGCCATGACCCGGGCCGGGCAATGGGCCGAGATGCCGCGCGAGGTCTCCGACGAGGTGGTGGCGCTGTTCACCGCCATCGGTCGCCACCAGGACCTGCCGCGCGCCATCGCCGAGCGGTTCGGCCCCGAGATCGACGCCCTGGCGGTGCCCGCCGGGCTGCCGCCCGATCTGCTCGTGGACCTGCGGGCTCTGCCCAGCCGGTTCACCGGTTACCACCGCCCCTGGCCCCGAGGAGACGCATGACCGACAAGCTGTGCCCCGATTTCGCCGCCGCGGTGGCCGACATCCCCGACGGCGCGACCATCGGCTTCGCCGGCTTCGGGATGCCGGGCACGCCGTTCAACCTGATCGCGGCGCTGGCCGAGCACCGCGCGCGCGATCTGACCCTGGTCGCCAACACCACCGGCGGGGCGCAGCTTCCGCGGATGCCGGATATCGGGATGCTGGTGGAGCGTGGCAAGGTACGCAAGGTGATCTGCGCCTTCACCGCCGCCACCCGCGCCTCCGACGTGCTGCCGTTCACGAAATATTACGAGACCGGAGAGGTGGCCGCCGAACTGGTGCCCCAGGGCACGCTGGCGGAACGGCTGCGCGCGGCCGGCGCCGGCATTCCCGCCTTCTACACCCCCACCGGCGTCGGCACCGAACTGGCCGAGGGCCGCGAGACGCGGGTGATCGACGGGCGCGAATATCTGCTGGAATACGCGCTGAAGCTGGACTACGCCTTCCTGCGCGCCCGCCGCGCCGATGAAACGGGCAATCTGCAATTCCACCGCTCGCAGCGCAATTTCAACCCGGTGATGGCGACCGCCGCGCGCACCGCGCTGGTGGAGGTGGAGGACCCCATCCTGCCCGCCGGCGCGATGGACCCGGATGCGGTGCATCTGCCCGGGATCTACATCCACCGCATGGTCCGCGTGCCGCCGCCCCCCGCGGGACTATGGCCGCAGAAGCGCCAGGAGCGCGCGCCGCGATGACCCAGGGCTACACCCGCCAGCAGATGGCCGACCGCATCGCCGCACGGTTCCAGGACGGCTGGATCGTCAATCTCGGCGTCGGCATCCCCACGCTCTGTTCCAACACCGATATCTCGCCCCGGCATGTGATCTATCATTCCGAGAACGGGGTGATCGGCTACGGCCCGGTGGCCGTGGCGGGCGCGGAGGACCTCGATCTCGTCAATGCCGGCGGGCAGAACGTGACCCTGCTGGCCGGCGCCGCGGTGGTGCATCACGCCGACAGCTTCGCCATCATCCGCGGCGGGCGGATCGATGTCACGGTGATGGGGGCCTACGAGGTCTCGGCCGGCGGCGATTTCGCCAACTGGAAGCTGGCCGGCGCGAAAGGGGGCGGCATCGGCGGGGCGATGGACCTGGCCGCTTGCGCGCAGCGGGTGTTCATCATCATGGAGCATGTCACCCGCGCCGGCGCGCCAAGGCTGGTGGAGCGCTGCGCGCTGCCGGTGACCGCGCGCGGGGTGGTGCGGCTGGTGGCGACCGATCTCGGGCTGTTCGAGCCGCTGGGCGAGGCGTTCCGCATCGTCGAACTCGCCCCGGGCATCGGCCGCGACGCCGTCGCCGCCGCCACCGGCACCGCGCTGCTGGACTGAGCCGGATGCAACGTCCGCAGCCCACCAACCGCCTGCCCGCCGCGCGCCTGGCCGCCGCCGCCGGGCGGCTCGACGAAAGCCTCGCCCTCTACGCCGAACTGGTCGGCCGCGACCCGGCGAATGCCGCCCTGTTCGCCGAGATGATGGCGGTGCGCGGGCAATGGGTGGCGCTGCGCGGCGCCTCCGAAACGGTGCAGCAGACCCGCGACGCGGGCATCCTGGCCGGACGGCGGGCGCTCGCCGCGCTGCGCGCCGACCCCGCGCTTGCTGATCCGAAACGGCTGGAACGCTTCGGCGCCACCGTCTATTCGCAGCACGACGAGGACGGCATCCTCGCCGAGATCTTCCGCCGTATCGGCACCACCGATCGCTGCTTCTTCGAGTTCGGGGTGGAAGACGGGCTCGAGTGCAACACCCATCTGCTGCTGCACCAGGGCTGGCAGGGCGGCTGGGCCGAGGCCGGCGCCGCCCATGCCGAGGCGATCCGCCGCCGCTTCCGCCCGCTGCTGGACGCCGGCCGGCTGCGGCTGGCCGAGGCCATGGTCACCCGTGAGAACATCGACGAGATCGCCCGCGCCCTGCGCCTGCCGGAGGAGATCGACCTGCTGTCGATCGATATCGACGGCAACGACTACTGGGTCTTCAAGGCGCTGACCGCGGTGCGCCCGCGGGTGGTGGCGATCGAATACAACGCCAAGTTCCCGCCGCCGATGAAGCATGTCATCGCCTATCGGCCGGACCATTCCTGGCAGGGGACCGATTACTACGGCGCCTCGTTGCAGTCGCTCGCCGATCTGGCGGCGACGAAGGGCTACCGGCTTGTGGGGTGCAACATCACCGGGGTGAATGCGTTCTTCGTGCGCGCGGAGCTCTGCGGCGATCGCTTCGCCGAGCCGGCGACGGCGGCGGCGCTGTATCAGCCGCCACGCTACGAGCTGTTCCGCATGGGCGCGTTCGAGACCGGGCACGCGGCCGATTTCGGCGCGTGGCTGGACGTGTAGTCCCTTACCCGGCGGCGCCGATCACCACCCCGCGCGCCTCGGCGGCGATCCACCAGGTCACCACCAGCTGCGGGGCGGCGGCGGCGATCCGCACCGCCTGCTCGGCGTCGCTCTCCACGTAATGGGTGCAGCCCCAACGGGTGGCGGCGGCGGCCTTGTAGGCGGCGACGGTGGCGGCATCGTGCGGCAGCCCGGGCGGGCGGCACTCCAGCGGCAGCGCGCCGTGCCCGGCATCGGCGAGCCAGCCGGCGGTGGCGTCGCGGTCGGTCGCCGGGCGGCCGGTGATGACCACCGCGCGGGTGGGGTCGAAAAGGGGCAGGCGGGGGAACGGGGGAAGCGCGGCGCGGGCGGCCAGCGCCGTCGCCAGGTCGTCATACCGCGCGCGCGGCAGATCGGGCAGGAACACGCCGTCGAGGTCGAGGCCGTGGAACGGCCGTTCGGTGGCGCGGTCCGGGGGGGCGCCGGTGGCGCGGGCGGCCCGCGCGCCCGGGGTCGCCTCGCCGCGCTCCCACGGGAAGCGGAACAGTTCCGTCATCGGCTGCGAGAGGTCGGGGGTGAAGGACGTGCGCTCCGGGTCATGGACCACGGTCATGGTGAGGCAGGCGCGGCCCTCGGCCAGCAGCGCGTCGCGCGCGGTGCGGAGCGTGGCGCCGGTGGAGCAGGCGTCGTCGATCAGCAGCACCCGGCCCTCGGGCGGCGGATCGCCGATCCAGCGCACCGCCCCGGCGCGGGAGACCGCGAGCATCGCCAGCGGCAGCGCCAGCTGGCTCGCGGCCATGGCGGCCGGAACCAGCCCGCCGCGGGCGATGCCGGCGACCAGGTCCGGCCCCCAGGCGGCGGCCCGGTCGAGGCGGGCGAGCAGCAGGCGCTCGGCCGCGTCGTAGGAAATGAAATGCGGGGGGCGGGAGGTGTCCAGGCCTTTCCAGGGCGCGGTCATCACATCGTCGCGCCGACCACCCAGGGGGCGAATTCGTCGGCGCCGAAATCGAAGCTCTCGCTTTTCGTGCGCTCGCCGGAGGCGACCCGCAGCATGAGGTCGAAGACCCGCGCCCCGCAGTCCTGCACCGTTTCGTCGCCGTCCAGGATGGTGCCGCAGTTCACGTCCATGTCGTCCTCCATCCGCCGGAACATCGGCGAATTGGTGGCGAGCTTGATCGAGGGCGCCGGCTTGCAGCCGAACACCGAGCCGCGGCCGGTGGTGAAGCAGACCAGATTGGCCCCGCCGGCGACTTGGCCGGTGGCCGCCACCGGGTCGTAGCCGGGCGTGTCCATGAACACGAAGCCGCGCGCGGTCACCGGCTCGGCGTAGCGCACCACGTCCACCAGATTGGTGCTGCCGGCCTTGGCCATCGCGCCGAGCGACTTTTCCAGAATGGTGGTGAGCCCGCCGGCCTTGTTGCCGGGCGAGGGGTTGGCGTTCATCTCCGCTCCCTCGCGGGCGGTGTAATCCTCCCACCAGCGCATCAGCGCGACCAGCTTCTCCCCCACCTCGCGCGAGACCGCGCGGCGGGTGAGCAGATGCTCGGCGCCGTAGGTCTCGGGCGTCTCCGAGAGGATCACGCTGCCGCCGTGGCGCACCAGCAGGTCGCTGGCCGCGCCCAGCGCCGGGTTGGCGGTGATGCCGGAATACCCGTCCGAGCCGCCGCATTGCAGCGCCACCGTCAGTTCCGAGGCCGGCACCGGCACCCGCGTCACCGCGTTCGCCTCCGCCAGCACCTCCCGGACGAAGGCGACGCCGGCTTCCACCGTCTTGCGGGTGCCGCCCAGGGCCTGGATGTCCATGCTGCGCAACCGCCCGGCCAGGCGCTGTTCGGCGAGCAGCCCGCCGATCTGGTTCACCTCGCAGCCCAGGCCGAGGGCGATGACATGCGAGAAATTCACATGCCGCGCGTAGCCGGCCAGCGTCCGGCGCAGCAGCCGGAGCGGCTCGCCCTCGGTCATGCCGCAGCCGGTCTTGTGGGTCAGCGCCACCACGCCGTCCACGTTCGGGAACTCCGCCAGCGGGTCGGCGCCGGCGAAGGGGTTGCGCTTGAACACGTCGGCGATCAGCCCGGCGACATGGGCCGAGCAGTTCACGGAAGTGATGATGCCGATATAGTTCCGTGTCGCCACCCGCCCGTCGGCGCGGCGGATGCCCATGAAATGGGCCGGCGGGGTCAGCGCCTCGGTCGGACTTGCATCGACGCCATAGGCGTAGTCGCGGGCGAAATCGCCCATGCCGCAATTCTGCACGTGCACGTGCTGGCCGGGCGCGATCGCTTCGGTGGCGAAGCCGATGATCTGGCCGTAGCGGCGCACCGGCTCGCCGGCGGCGATCGGCCCGGTGGCGACCTTGTGGCCGGCGGGCACGCGCTCGGTCGCGGCGATGCCGGGGGCGACCGCGGCGCCGGGAAGCAGGGTGGCGCGGGCGATCACGACGTTGTCCGCCGGATGCAGGCGGATCACCGGAGGCGGGGTCATTGCGGTCTCCCTTGTCTCAGGCCACCAGCGGCGCGCGCTCGGCGGCGGCGCGGGCCCAGGCGGCGTCGGCATCCTCGTCGAACAGCTCGGTCAGCTTCTTCATCATGGTGCCGCCCAGCTCCTCGGCATCGACGATGGTGACGGCGCGGCGGTAGTAGCGGGTCACGTCGTGGCCGATCCCGATCGCGATCAGCTCCACCGCCTCCCGCCCCTCGATCTCGCGGATCACGTCGCGCAGGTGCTTTTCCAGATAGTTGCCGGCGTTCACCGACAGGGTGGAATCATCGACCGGCGCGCCGTCGGAGATCACCATCAGGATGCGCCGGTGCTCGGGGCGGGCGAGCAGGCGACGATAGGCGAACAGCAGGGCCTCGCCGTCGATGTTCTCCTTCAGCAGCCCCTCGCGCAGCATCAGCCCCAGGTTCTTGCGCGCCCGCCGCCAGGGCGAATCGGCCGACTTGTAGATGATGTGGCGCAGGTCGTTCAGCCGGCCGGGGTTGCGCGGCTTGCCGTCCTGCACCCATTTCTCGCGCGACTGGCCGCCCTTCCAGGCCCGCGTGGTGAAGCCCAGGACTTCGGTCTTGACCGCGCAGCGTTCAAGGGTGCGGGCGAGAATATCGCCGCACATCGCCGCCACCGTGATCGGCCGCCCGCGCATCGAGCCGGAATTGTCGATCAGGAGGGTCACCACGGTGTCGCGGAACTCCATCTCCTGCTCGCGCTTGTAGGACAGCGCCTGGAGCGGGTTGACCACCACCCGCGACAGCCGCCCGGCGTCCAGCAGCCCTTCGTCGAGGTCGAATTCCCACGAGCGCGTCTGCTGGGCCAGCAGCCGGCGCTGGAGCCGGTTCGCCAGCTTCGAGATCACCCCTTGCAGATGTTGCAGCTGCTGATCGAGCTGCTGGCGCAGGCGGGTGAGCTCGTCGGGGTCGCAGAGGTCCTCGGCCGAGATCTCCTCGTCGTACTGGCGCGTATAGGCGCGGTAGGCGGTGCCGTCGTCCGGGTTGGGGCGCTCGCGGCGGGGCTGCGGGCCGCCGGGGCGGTCGTCGCCCTCGGCGATGGCGGCCTCCTCCTCCGAATCCTCGCCGGCGTCATCGGCGGCTTCGCCTTCCATCTCCTCGGGCTGGGCGCCGAGGGCGCTGTCCTCCTCCGAGGCGGACTGGCCTTCGCCCTGTTCGGGGTTGTCCTGGTCGCCGGATTGTTCGCCGGATTCCTCGCCTTCCTGGTCCTCGCTGTCCGGTTCGGCGTCGGCCTCGGCCTCGGCGAGTTCCATTGCCGCGAGCAGCTTGCGGGCGGCGCGGGTGAAGGCGCGCTGGTCGTTCTGGGTGGCGCCGAGCTCATCGAGCGCGTCGGCCACCGGGGTGGCGAGGCCGTCCCGCCACAGGTCGAGCACCCGGCGTACCGCCTCTGGCGCCGGCTCGCCCGACATCCGCTCCCGCGCCAGCAGGGCCAGCGCGGCGGTGACCGGGAGCTGCTCCTTCCGCGTCATGCGGTCGTAGCCTTCGGTCTCGCATTCCTCGGCGAGCCTGGCGTGCAGATTGGCGGCGACGCCGGCCATGTGGCGGGCGCCGACGGTTTCCACGCGGGCCTGTTCCAGCGCGTCGTACACGTCGCGCGCCTCGCGCCGGTTGGGCATGCGCGCGTTATGGACGGCGTCGTCATGGTGGCGCAGGCGCAGCGCGATGGCGTCCGAGGCACCGCGGAGCTTGGCCATCTCGGCCGGCGGCAGGGCGCGCGTCGGCAACGGCAGGCGCGCGCGCTTGCCGGAGACGCCGGAGGGGCCGGGCTGGAAATTCACCTGCACGTCGGGGATCTCGGCGATCGCGCGCAGCACGCCGGCGGTGGCGCGCTTGAAATCCTCGGTGCGGGCGGAGTCCTTGGTGGTGGCGCTCATGGGTGGGTCCGTCGCTGCGGGCAAAAAGGCGCCATGGGTTCCCGACGCCCGGAAGGTGGGGCCACGGAATACCTATTTCTGAGCGGGTTTGGCCGCGTTCGACCCTCCGCTCGGAGGCGGCGGCGGCGCGGAAGTTGTGCCCGAACCCAAAGGTTGAAATTCCTTGGAAAGCGGCTGCTGCTGCCCAGGCTGATAGCCCTCGGTGAGGGGCTGATAGCTGCGCTGCGAAGTCGGAACATGGGAATCCGCCATGGTAGGGTCACCTCCGGAACTCGATATAGGCGATTTGCGCACCATCAACATGCACTCCAAGCGATCGCTCGGCTTCGTGCCAGGGACCGCCGTCGTTCGGGACAGTATAGACCCGTTCGACGAAGATGTCGCGCCGCGAGGGATCGGACGAGGCCATGGACTGGCGACCGAAATACCCGGCGATCTCGGTCCCGTCGGTCAGCGTGATCAGCACGAAGCAGGGATCCGTTGTGCTGAAGATCCAGTCCCATCCGGTCGGGATCGGACTGATGGTGCGGAGCCCGAGCCGTCCGAAGAAACGCGCCAAACCGTCCCGCTGGATGATCCATGCGGCCAGCGCCGCCAGCAGCGCCGGGGCGGCGAACACAACGAAGAACCAGGAAAAAGCCTGCCCCACAGTCGAGGCGGGGAACAGCTCCCCGGCCAACAGCAGGTAGATCAAGGGAGAGCAGATCGCGTAATTGAAGGCCGTGGCGGTCAGGTACCGGAGGAGCAAAACCTCCCTTTCCCGATGCGCTCGGGTCGGCACGAAGATCGAGAAGACGCCGTTGCCGATGAAGCCGGGCACCAAGACCGAGACGATGAAAAAGAGGTCCTGTGCGGTTTCGAACTTCATCGTCCGATCACCGGCCGTGCCGAGAGGTTTCCGAGCGACGCAACCGGATCGCCTGACGCCCCCTCACCCCATCTTCCGGGTGAAGCCCCCGGTCGGGATCTCCTCGTTGAAGCAGCGCTGATAGTATTCCGCCACCGTGGACCGTTCCGCCTCGTCGCACTTGTTGAGGAACGTCATCCGGAACGCGAAGCCCACGTCGCCGAAGATGCGCGCGTTCTCGGCCCAGGTGATCACGGTGCGCGGCGACATCACGGTGGAGATGTCGCCGTTGATGAAGCCGGCGCGCGTCAGGTCGGCCAGCGCCACCATCGCCTCCACCTGCTTCTTCATCTTCGCGTCCGTGGGATCGACGCCCATCTTCGCCAGCACGATCCCGGTTTCCATCGCGTGCGGCAGGTAGTTCAACGTGGCGACGATGTTCCAGCGATCCATCTGGCCCTGGTTGATCTGCTGGGTGCCGTGATAGAGGCCGGTGGTGTCGCCCAAGCCCACGGTGTTGGCGGTGGAGAACAGCCGGAAGCTCGGGTGCGGGCGGATCACCCGGTTCTGATCCAGCAGGGTCAGCTTGCCTTCCACCTCCAGCACGCGCTGGATCACGAACATCACGTCCGGCCGCCCGGCATCGTATTCATCGAACACCAGCGCGCAGGCGTGCTGGAGGGCCCAGGGCAGGATGCCCTCGCGGAACTCGGTGATCTGCTTGCCGTCGCGCAGGACGATGGCGTCCTTGCCGATCAGGTCGATGCGGCTGATATGGCTGTCGAGGTTGACGCGGATGCAGGGCCAGTTGAGGCGCGCGGCCACCTGCTCGATATGGGTGGATTTGCCGGTGCCGTGATAGCCCTGGATCATCACCCGGCGGTTGAAGGCGAAGCCGGCCAGGATCGCCAGCGTGGTTTCCCGGTCGAACTGGTAGGCGGTGTCGATATCGGGCACGTGCTCGGTGCGCACCGAGAAGGCCGGCACCACCATGTCGGTCGCGAAGCCGAAGACCTCGCTGGCCTTCACCTTGGTATCGGGCAGGTCGATGGCCGAGGTGGGGCGGATTTCGGCCAGGGCGGCGACATTGCTCATCAGCGTGCGTATCCCGTTCGTTCGGCCGGAAAGTCTAAGCGCCCCGCCCTTTCTGTCAAACGCCCGCCGCCGCTGGGGCAGACGCCAGTCGGGCGCGCAGCGCCGCATAGGCCAGGTTGATGGTCTTGATCCGCTCCTCGGCCGCCTTGTCGCCGCCATTCGCATCCGGGTGATGGCGCTTGGCGAGTTCCTTGTAGCGGGTCTTCACCGCCGCCAAGCTGACCGGCCAGGCCAGCCCCAGCGTCGCCAGCGGCGCGCGCAGCTCCACCGGCGGCTGCCCCAGGTCGGGCACCGCGGGCCCCCGCCGCAACCGCGCCGCCGACAGCAGCCCCAGCGGATCGCGGGCGAGCGCGTCCTCCCACGCCGTCGCCCCCAGGCTGCCCAGCGGCCAGGACGGGCGCTGCCAGGAGGTGTCGCGCCGCAACTCGGCCTCGATCTCGCCCGGGGTCATGCCCTTGTAGTAGTTCCACGTGGCGTTGTAGGCGCGCACATGCTCCAGGCAGAACCACCAGTAGTCGTTGAGCGCCTCGCGGGATTTCGGCGCCCGGTATTCGCCGGCGTGCGGACAATCGGGCATGTCGCAGCCGCGGCCCGGCGGGGCCGCCGGGTCGGGGGCGAAGGCCCTGGGGCGCGCGCTGCGTCGGGACATGGGGGTTATGTGCGGTCCCGCGCGCGGCTTGGCAATGGGGCCG
>JAKBCO010000104.1 GCA_021807785.1 Pseudomonadota bacterium | reverse complement strand
TCGCCCAGGGGCTGCGTTTCGTGCTGGCGGAGCTCGACGACCAGGCGCAGGCGACGCTGCGCTCGATCAGCCTGTCCACCATGCTGAAGCTGATCGGACGCCGGCCGTGGGAGGCCGACCTGCCGCCGGCACGGCGGCCGGCCGCGTAACGAAGAAATATCAGCGGCCGAGATGGGCATGCCCGCCGCCTCCGCGCACCGGAAATGCCGGCAGCACCACCGCGCGGGTGAACCCGGCGCGGGTGATCAACAGGGTCTTGAGGCCCGCCCCGGCGAGGGCGGCGAGCACCCCGCCGGCGGCGCCGAGCGCGGCCGGAGCGGACGCGAGCGCCAGCGCGAGCAGCCCCAGGCTGAACGCCTGCGCGGCCCAGGCCAGCCGGCCCGACAGCCCGCCGAAGGCCGCGCGGCTGGCCCCGGCCCCCGGCGCGCCGGCCAGCGCCTGCTGATAGCGCCACCACGCCCCGGCGCGGACAAGGCCCGCTGCCAGCGCCAGCAGCAGCCAGACGCGGCCGGCGGGGGCGGCGAGCAGGTAGAGCCCGCTGCCCTCGGCCAGCCCCGCCGCCAGGATGGCGGGGACCAGCTCGGGCTGCCGCCAGGCCGGAATGCCGCGCGCGGCGCGCAGGATCTGCGCCTGGCAGAACAGGAACCCGGCCGCCGCCAGCCCCGCCGCCAGCGCGAGGCCCGGCGCGCCGGTCGCTGCCCCGGCCAGCGCCAGCGGCAGCACGAGCAAGGCCAGGAGGCCCTCGCGCGTCATCCAGGAGGTGGCGGGATGGAAGAAAACGTTGAGCGCCCGCCAGGGCCGGCCGATCTCGAGCCAGACCAGCGACAGCCCGCCAGCGATCAGCAGCGCCCCGGTCAACAGCGGCAGGCGGAACGCGGCACCGGCTTGGGCGGCCAGGGCGCTCGTCACGATCAGCCCGGACCCCGCCCCGCCGGCGGTGAAATTCCCGGCTGCGCGCCAGTCCCAATGCCGTTGACGGGTGCGCGGGGTCATGGCGGGGCCGCATCCCACAGGTAATAGAAGCCGGGGCCGGTGCGCTGGTCCTCGTGCAGCCGAAACCATTGATGTTCCGCCAGCAGCGCGGCCACCGGACCGTGCGGATCGTCGAGATCGCCGAACCGGAGGGCGCCCGAGATGCAGCTGTTCACGCAGAGCGGGGTGGCCTCCGGATCGCGCCCGGGGGTGAGGCCGCGCGCCCGCCCGGCATCGATGCGCCCGACGCAGAAATCGCACTTGCTGGCGACGCCGATGCCGACCGGGCGGCGCGCCGCCTCGGCCGCGGTGGGCGTGGCGCCGAAGGCGAAGGCCGGGGCCGCGGTCAGCGCGCGCGCCTCATAGGGGCAGGCCATCAGGCAGTAGCCGCAGCCGATGCAAAGGTCTTCGTCGATCGTGACGATCCCGTCGGCGCGCTGGCGGGTCGCGGTGGAGGGGCAGACCTCGAGGCAGGGCGGGTGATCGCAGTGCTGGCAGCCGGTCGGCAGGAAGACGCGGCGGACCTCGGGGTAGGTGCCGGATTCGAGGTCCAGCACCCGGCGCCACTGCACCCCGGGCGGGGTGTTGTTGCCTTCCTTGCAGGCAGCGGTGCAGGTCTGGCAGCCGACGCAGCGACGCAGATCGGCCACCATCACGTAGCGGGTCATGCCGCCTCCTGCCCCGCCGGGGCGGACGCGCGGCGCAGGCTGACCCGCACCACATCGGCGCCCGAGCCGGTGGCGTCGGTCAGGTCGAGCGAGATCGGCGTGATGGTGTTGAGCGAGGCGTGATGCAGGTCCTTGGCCACCGGCGTCTTCCAGTGGTCGAACTGGCCGGGGATGACGATGGTATCGGGCCGGCAGCCCTGCACCACCGCGGCGCGCCCGACGGTGGCGCCGATCACCGAGCGGACCTCCACCCAGTCGCCGTTGACGATGCCGAGCCGGGCGGCGGTGGCGGCGTTGACGATCACCGCGCCGGTGCCGCGCAGATTGGCGCCGACCTCGGCCATCAGAGGGATGCCGGCGTTGTTGCCGGTGGTGTAGGGCATCAGCTTGGTGGTGATGCCCCAGAGCGGATAGTCGGCCGGATCGGCGCCGGCGGCGCTGAGCGCGGCCTCCCAGCGGGCAGGCACGTCGTGCCATTGCGGGATCGGCATGTATTCGCCGAGCTGGCGATCCCACCAGCGGATGCCGTGCTCATGCAGCCGCCGGCCCAGCTCCTGGCCCACCCGCAGCAGGCGTTCCTGGTAGGGGAGCTCGTAGCGCAGCCCCAGCCTCGCCATGGTGGGGGTGAGGTACCAGTCCTGGCGGGGGAACGGCACCACGCAGTGGCCGTGCTCGCGGAACCACGCGAGGTCGCGCGGCGGCACGCCGAGCCCGGCGGTGGCGGCTTGGCAAACCGCGTTCCAGATGCTGTCCGGGTCATGGGCGCGATCGAGGGGCAGCGAGAAATCGAACCCGTCGCCGGCGAGCGGGGCGCCGGCCGCGCCGCGGTTGAGGGCGGCGTTGTAGCGTTCGAGCAGCCCGGCGCGGCGGGCGAGTTCGGTCGCGATCCAGGTGAAATCGCGCGCCTGCCCGCGCGGGGCCACCGCCGCGGCGCGCAGCGCGAAGCCCTGGTGGTCCCAGTGCTGCTCGACATACTTGGTCCCGCCGATGCGGATCAGCTGGGTGCTTTCCAGATCGGTCGCGTCCGGCAGCAGGATGTCGGCCATGTGGTTGGTTTCGTCCATCGTGTAGGCGAAGGCGACGATGAACTTCATCCGTGCCATGGCGCGGGTGATGCGGGCGGTATCCCAGAACGAGATCGCCGGATTGGTGCGGAAGGCGAACCAGAGTTCGGGCGGCGGCGGGTCCGGCCATTCGGCCGGAGGGTCCTCGGCGAACATCCAGGCCAGATGCGTGGGCCCCAGCGCCTGCGCCCAGGGCGAGTTGCCGACGATCGGCACCAGGCTGCGATGGGCGTTGCGTCCGGTGGGCCGCGCCGCCCAGTCCTGGCGGTCGGTGGCGTTGAAATGCGCCGCCATGAACCCGTCCTCGCCGGGCGTGACGCTGGCGAGCCGGTTCTCGTGCGGCTTGTTGAGGCGCACCGTGGTGCCGAGCGTGCCGCCCGGGACTTCGAGCGCGCCGACCAGCACCGCCAGCATGGTGCGCGCCCAGCAGCATTCGTAGGCGCCCCAGCCATTGTTGACGGTCTTGCCCAGGGTGACGGCGACCGGGCGGAACGGCAGGGACTGCCCGTCGATGGTGATGGTCTCGCCGACGCAGGCGTGGTCCAGGTAGTCGGCGGCGATGCGGCGGATGGTGGCGGGCGGGATATCGCAGATCGCGCCGGCCCAGTCGGGGGTGCAGGGGTGCAGCGTATCGGCCATCACGGTGAAGGCGGTGCGGGCGGGAACGTCGTGCCAGCTGGTGATCTCCCCGTCCGGGCCGCGGGTGATGGCGGCGGGGACGGTGAAGCTGCCTTCCAGCGCCGGGCGCGCGGCGGCGGTATCGTGCGCCACCGCGCGGGCGGCGGTTTCATCCCACAGCAGCGGCGCGCCGGTGTCGGGATCGCGCAGGTATAGCCCGTCCGGGCCGACCAGATAGGGCGAGGCGGTGCGCGCAAGCAGGAACGGCACGTCGAGCCGCGCGCGGGGGGCCTCGAACAGCAGCGCATGGACCAGCGCGAGCAGGAAGGCGGCGTCGGTCTTGGGCTTGATCGGGACCCATTCGGCGGCGGCGGCGGCGGTGGGCGAGAGGTGCGGTTCGATCTGGATCCGTTTCATCCCCCGCGCGCGGGCATCGGCACCGCGGCGCACCGCGCAGACGCCGCCCGAGACCTCGGCGTTGTTGCCGCAGGAAATCAGGTAGCGCGTATGCACGGTATCGGCGGTGACGGTGAAGCCGCGGTGCCAGAACTCGCCGTAGAGATGCTCGGAATGGACGCATTTCACGCCCTGGCCGGAGCCGAAGCTGTAGTCGATGGGCCCCCAGGCGGCGAGGAAGGCGGGGAAGGTGCCCATGTAGCTCTGCGGCGTGCCGCCATGGCCGAAGGTGGCGGCCAGCCGCGGCAGCCCGGCCTCGTCGAGCAGGCCGCGGGCGCGGATGTCGGTCAGGCGGGCGGCGATGGTATCCAGCGCTTCGTCCCACGAGATCGGCACGAAGCCGGGGTCCTGGTCGCGGCCCTTGCGCGGATTGGTCCGCCGCATCGGCGTCAGCACGCGGTGCGGATTGTCGGTCTTCTGGATCAGGCCGAACGCCTTCACACAGACCCGGCCGAGGCCCGGGTGGATCGCGGCGGCGGAGAGGTCGGGTTCGATCCGAACCGCCACCCCATCCTCCACCCGCACCCGCATCAGGTCGGGGCCGGCGACGCAGTTGTAGCAATAGCTCGGGATGGTGCTGGTGACGGTCATTCCCGACCCCCTCAGTCCTTGGGGCGCAGGTCGCAGAGCCGCACCGCCTTGCCGGCCGAGCGCGGCAGGCTGCCGGGGGCTTGGAGCGTCACCGCGACGGTCACGCCGACCAGCGATTTGACCTGATGGATCACCGCCGCGGAGAGCGTCGGCCAAGCCGGGCCGGCGAGCGCCGGGTCCGGCTCCAGCTCGATCGTGAGCGTGTCCATCGCCCCGGCGCGGCGCAGCACCAGCCGGTAATGCGGGCTGGCGCCGGGGACATCGGTCAGGGCGGCCTCGATCTGCGTCGGATAGACGTTCACCCCGCGCAGGATCATCATGTCGTCGTCGCGGCCGGTGATGCGCATGATGCGGACATGGTTGCGCCCGCATGGGCACGGGGTGCGATCCAGCCGGGTGATGTCGCGGGTGCGATAGCGGATCATCGGCAGCGCGTCCTTGGTGAGCGTGGTGATCACCAGTTCGCCGGTCCGCCCCGGTTCCAGCACGGCGCCGGTGGCGGGGTCGATCACTTCGAAGAGAAAATGGTCTTCCCAGCCGTGCAGCCCGCTTCCCGCCTCGCACTCCACCGCGACGCCCGGCCCCATGATCTCCGACAGCCCGTAAACGTCGCGGGCGGTGATGCCGAGGCGGGTTTGCAGCGCCGCGCGCATCCCTTCCGACCACGGCTCGGCGCCGAACATGCCAAGGCGGAGGCGGGAGGCGCGGAGATCGACCCCCTGCCGTTCCGCCACCTCGGCGATGTTGAGGGCATAGGAGGGGGTGGCGCAGAGCACGTCGGCGCCGAAATCGCGCAAGAGCACGATCTGGCGCTCGGTGCCGCCGCCGGAGGCCGGCACCACGGTCGCCCCCAGGCGTTCGGCGCCGTCATGGGCGCCGAGGCCGCCGGTGAAGAGGCCGTAGCCATAGGCGTTGTGGATGACATCGCCCGGCCGCGCCCCGGCCACCGCGAAGCAGCGGGCCATCAGCCCGGCCCAACGGTCGAGGTCCGCAGCGGTGTAGCCCACCACGGTGGGGCGCCCGGTGGTGCCGGAGGAGGCGTGCAGGCGGCTCACCTCCGCGCGCGGCACCGCGAAGAGGCCGAACGGATAGGCCTCCCGCAGATCGGCCTTGGTGGTGAAGGGGAACCGCGTCAGGTCATCGAGGCGGCGGAGGTCGCTCGGATGGACCCCGGCGGCATCGCAGCGGGAGCGGAAGCGGGGGACGGCGGCATAGGTGCGGGCGATGGTGGCGCGCAGCCGGTCCAGCTGGAGGGCGGCGATGGCGTCGGCCGAGAGGAACTCCGCCGCCGGGTCGAAATGCCACGGCGCGGAACGGACGCGGGCCTGGCTCATCGCCCCCTCCAGCGCGCGATCTTGTCATCGAGGCGCTGCTTCGCGCGCGCGACATCGACCACGAAGCGGCTATGCGTGCCGGTGCAGATCGGCTCGAGGGCATCGCGCGCGGTGACCGCGAGTTCGACGCGCCGGCCGGTGACGGCGGTGACGGTGACCTCGATGCGAACGTCCATCCCGAGCGGGGTGGCGGCGGTGTGGTCGAAGGCGGCGCCGATGCCGACCGAGTCCTCGCCGGGGTCGCAATGGGCGGCGAGCAGGTTGCGGCAGGTATGTTCGATATCGCGCAGCATTTCCGGGGTCCCGTAGATGCGCAGCGACTCGCCCATGAAGCTGATGGTCCGCTCGCGGTCGATGTGGCGGGATTCGGCGTGGGTGAGCCCCGGGCGGAGCGAGTCCTTCATGCACGATCCTCCGGTGGCGTTGGCCGGGACGATGCCGGCCGTGGGCGGAAACCCCTACCGGTTTACCGGATTCGATGGGCCGTCCGCAGCACAGCATCGGCGCGCGGAATTCACCGCGCATTGATCTGGATCAATGCGCCGGGGCGGATTGCGGGGGATTCTGCCGGTCGATCAATAACCGGTAATCGGGTGCCGGAATACCGATTATCTGCCCGCGAGGAGACCACGCCGGATGCCAGATTCCACCCCAATCGTCGCCGCCCGCACCCACCCCGCCCATCTCGTCACCCATACGATCGCTGCCGAGACCCCCTGCCCCGGCCTCAGGGTCGAACGCCGCCCTGCCCGCCTGCCGGACGGAACCATCGTCGCCGGGCTCTGCAACACCTGGATCATCCTCGACAACCCGACCCAGCTCAATTCCTACACCACCGAGATGGTCAAGGGCGTGATCCTGGCCTTCCGCGCCGCCTCCGTCGCGCGCGACGTGGTGGCGGTGGTCTTCACCGGCAGCGGCGACCGCGCCTTCTGCACCGGCGGCAACACCGCCGAATACGCCGAATACTACGCCGGCAACCCGCAGGAATACCGCCAGTACATGCGGCTGTTCAACGACATGGTCTCGGCCATCCTGGGCTGCGACAAGCCGGTGGTCTGCCGCATCAACGGCATGCGCATCGGCGGCGGGCAGGAAATCGGCATGGCCTGCGATTTCTCGATCGCCCAGGACCTCGCGCGCATCGGCCAGGCCGGCCCCAAGCACGGCTCGGCAGCGATCGGCGGAGCCACCGATTTCCTGCCGCTGATGATCGGCATGGAACGTGCCCTCGAATCCGGCACGCTCTGCGAACACTGGTCCGCCCACAAGGCCTATCGGATGGGGATGCTGCACGACATCGTCCCGGCGCTGCGGGTCGATGGAGGGTTCGTGCCCAACCCGCTGGTCGTCACCGACCGGATGCTGGACGAATGGGGCCGGTTCGCCCTGGGCGAGCCGAAGACCGGCGCCGCGCTGGCCGACGGCAAGGCGCTGCTGGCGCGCGGGACCATCGATCTCTCGCGGCTGGACGAGAAGGTGGAGCAGCTCTGCGGCAAGCTGCTGCTGACCTTCCCGGAATGCCTGACCAAGAGCCTCGAGGAGCTGCGCAAGCCGAAGCTCGAAGCCTGGAACCGCAACAAGGAGGACTCCCGCGCCTGGCTCGCGCTCAACATGATGGCCGAGGCGCGGGCCGGCTTCCGCGCCTTCCATGAGGGACCGCGAGATCGGCGCGAGATCGATTTCATCGCCCTGCGCCGGGCGCTGGCCGAGGGCGCGCCCTGGACCGAGGCGTTGACCGAAAGCCTGATCCCGCGCGCCGAGGGGGCGGCGTGACCGCGCCGCCGCTCCGCGTCTGGCGGGAGCAGGCGGGCGCGCTCCTGCGCCTGCGGCTCGCGCGCCCGAAAGCGAACATCCTGGACGCGGCGATGCTGGCCGCGCTGGCGGCGGCGCTGGCCGAACCCGCGTCCCCTGGGCTGCGCGGCATCCTGATCGACGCCGAGGGGCCGCATTTCAGCTTCGGCGCCAGCGTGGCCGAGCATCTGCCGGACGCCTGCGCTTCCATGCTGCGCGGCTTCCACGACGTGCTCCTGCGGCTCCTGGAGGCGCCGGCGCCGGTGCTGGTGGCGGTACGCGGCCAGTGCCTGGGCGGGGGGATGGAGCTGGCGCTGACCGCCACCCGCCTTTTCTCCGCCCCGGACGCGACCTTTGGCCAACCGGAGATCCGGCTCGGCGTGTTCGCCCCGGCGGCCTCCTGCCTCCTGCCGGGGCGAATCGGTCAGCCGGCGGCCGAGGCGATGCTGCTTTCGGGTGCGAGCCTCACCGCCGAGGCGGCGCGGGCCGCGGGGCTGGTGCAGGAGATCGCGGCCGATCCGGAGGCGGCGGCGTTGGCCTGGTACGCGGCGAGCCTGGCCGACAAGAGTGCGACCTCCCTGGCCCATGCGCTGCGGGCCACCCGCGCGCCGCTGGCCGCGGCGGCGCGGGTGCGGCTGGCGGCGCTGGAACGCCAGTATCTCGACGAGTTGATGCAAGGCGCGGACGCGAACGAGGGGCTGCGGGCCTTCCTCGACCACCGTCCGCCGCGATGGGAGCACCGATGACGATGCGCAGCGTTGCCGAAATCATCGCCGAGTGCCAGGCGCTCTATGACGACCTCGATTTCACCGCCGCAAGGGCGTGGAAGGCGGAGGTGCCGGGGCGGATCGTGGTCGGCTACATGCCGTTCTATGTCCCGCGCGAGCTCATCCATGCCGCGGGCGGCCTGCCGCTCGGGGTGCTGGGCGGGGGCGATCAGCTGGAGGTGATCCAGGGGGATGCGTACTACCAGAGCTATATCTGCCGCATCCCGCGCAGCACCATCGAACTCGGCGTCACCGGGCGGCTGGACTTCCTGGACGCGATGCTCTTCCCGTCGATCTGCGACGTGATCCGCAACCTCTCGGGCATGTGGAAGATCATGTTCCCGAAGACCAGCGCCCGCTATTTCGACGTGCCGCAGAACTACCGCGACGATGTCGGCGGTGTCTTCTATATCAACGAGCTTGGCGAGCTGCGCGAGATCCTGGCCCGGCTGGCCGGTGCCCCGGTGACCGATGCGGCGCTGCGGGGCGCGATCCTGCTCTACAACGAGAACCGGGCCCTGGTGCGCGAGGTCTATGCCTTCCGCGCCCGCGAGCCTTGGAAGGCGCCCTCGGCCGAGGTCTATCTGCTGATGCGGGCGGGGATGGTGCTGCCGGTCGCGCGCCATTCCGCGCTGATGCGCGAATACCTGGCCGCCGCCGCCGCGGCCGACCGGCCCCGACGCGACAATTCCCGGGTGGTGATCAACGGGGCGTTCTGCGAGCAGCCGCCGCTCAATCTCATCAAGTCGATCGAACTCTCCGGCTGCTACATCGTCGATGACGATTTCATGCTGGTCAACCGCTGGGAGCGGGCGGATGTGGCGACCGAGGGCGACCCGCTGGCGGCGCTGGCGGCGGCCTATCTGCACGGCTCGGTGGACACCGCCGCCAAATACGAGCCCGACCGGGCGCACAAGGGCGCCTGGCTGATCGAGCAGGTGCGCCGATCCCGCGCCGAGGGGGTGATTTTCGCCACCCCCAGCTTCTGCGACCCGGCCCTGCTGGAACGCCCGATGCTGCAGCGCGCACTGGCCGCCCACGGCATCCCCTGCATCGCATTCAAATACGCCGAGAACTCCGGTCAGATGCAGCCGATCCGCGAGCAGGCCGGCACCTTCGCCGATTCCATCAAATTGTGGAGCGCCGCATGAGCCCGCCAGCCCCGGTCGTAAAAGACAGCTCCATGCTGAAGCAGAAGGAGATGATCTCCGGCAACTACCGCCGGCTGGAGACCGCCGCCGCGGACGGGCGCAAGGTGGTGTCCACCTTCGTTCCCGGCAACCTCAACGAGCTCATCATGTGTTTCGATGTGCTCAACAACCTGCCCGAGATCAACGCGATCCAGAACGGGCTGCGCAAGAAGACCGGCGGCTACATCATGGAAGCCGAGAAGCGCGGCCAGTCAGAGGATGTCTGCACCTATGTGAAGGCGGACCTGGGCATGATCGCCAAGGGCAATATCGGCCCCGACGGTCAGAAGCTGCCCGATCCCGACCTGCTGCTGCTGTCCTATACCGGCTGCTTCACCTTCATGAAATGGTTCGAGCTCCTGCGCGACCACTACGGCTGCGAAACCGCGATGCTGCACGTGCCCTATCAGGGGGACGGGCGGATCACCGCCAACATGATCGCCTATGTGGTCCGCCAGCTGCGCGAGGAGGTGATCCCGAAGCTGGAACGCCTGTCCGGGGTGAAGTTCGACATCGACCGGCTGCGGGAGAACCTCGCCCGCTCGGCACGCGCCGAGGACGATTTCGTCTGGGTTCTGGAGACCGCGAAGCTGCGGCCCTCGCCGATCGATGCCTATTTCGGCGGGGTCTATTACATCGGCCCGATCTTCACCGCCTTCCGCGGCACCGCCGATGCCGAGGACTACTACCGGCTGCTGCGCGCCGAGATCGCCGAGCGCATCGCCGCCGGCCAGGGGCCGGTCACGCCGGCCGGCGACATGCCCGCCGAACGCTACCGGCTGGTGGTGGAAGGGCCGCCCAACTGGACCAGCTTCCGCGATTTCTGGAAGATGTTCTACGAGGACGGCGCGGTGGTGGTCGCCTCCACCTACACCAAGGTGGGCGGGCTCTATGACCAGGGCTTTCGACACGATCCGGCGCACCCGCTGGAAAGTCTCGCTGAATACTGTCTCGGTTGCTACACCAACCGCAACCTGCCGGCGCGGATCGACCTGATCGAGCAGTATATGAACGACTACCAGGCCGACGGGCTGCTGATCAATTCGATCAAGAGCTGCAACAGCTTCTCGGCCGGGCAGCTGCTGGTGCTGCGCGAGATCGAGCGGCGCACCGGCAAGCCGGCGGCGTTCGTCGAGAGCGACCTGGTGGACCCGCGGTATTTCTCGCCGGCCAACATCAAGAACCGGCTGGAGAGCTATTTCCAGATGATCGAACAACGCCGCGCCGGGGCGGCGCCGGCGCGCGCGGCATAGGGGGCACCATGCGCGCTTTCATCGGCATCGATCTCGGCTCCACCACCACCAAGGCGGTGGTGCTGGACGAGGCGCAGGAGGTGCTCGGCCGCGGCATCACCAATTCGCGGGCCAACTACGACACCGCGTGCAAGGTGGCGAAATA